>JBAXBM010000005.1:0-24053 GCA_037141995.1 Candidatus Omnitrophota bacterium | reverse complement strand
CGACAAAAACATTATCACTGACAGCGGAAAGAATACCGCTGGCAAAAAAGAACGCATACAACTGACCTTTACCTTCAAACTGCAACGCCATATGCGTGATCGGCTCAAAAAGCCCAAGAGATTCAATCATGGCCACAATCACAAAAAACACCACCAGCAAGGCGGCAAAGGGCATGGATTCCCCGAAAGACTTTCCCATCTCATGCTCGTTCATCTGACCCGTCAAGACCGGAAGTGTAATTAAAAGCCCCAGCCCTACAATCCCGATCGGCGCCAATTGAAATGCCAGCGCCATCATGAGGCATAGCAACGCCACCAGCATGATTCCCATCCTGACCGGATGAGCGGCATCATTCCGGCTCAATAACGCTGCTGACTTCGCCTCAATAGCCGCCGCCACCCGATCTGAAATACGATAGCCGAACCCGAACATCCGCACACGCCAAAACTCAAGGCCAAAGCAAAGCATGATCCCGGCAATTTGTACAGGAATTGAAAAATGCGCCATTTTGGTATAAAAATCCTTAAAATTCCAACCCGCATATTTCGCGATAAGGATATTTTGCGGTTCACCGATCAAGGTCGCCACACCGCCGATCGCCGTCCCCATCGCGCCGTGCATCAGAAGATTGCGCAGGAATCCGTTGAAATCTTCGGCATCCTTCTCCGATGTGAGATCAACTGAAACATAAATTTTCCTCACAGCAACGCACACGATGATCATCACCGCGAGAACAGTCAAGGCATCAAGCCACGCCGATAAAAAAGCGCCTGAGACCAGAAAAACAAGGCTTAAGGCCACCTTGTTGCGTATTGCCGCAAAAAGCTTCATGAATATCCAGGCCAATAAGGGCTGCATGAAATAAATCGCCGGCACCATGAACATCAACAGCATCAGCACATCAATGTTATGCGTCACCTCCCGCATGACTTGCGCAGAAGATGTCATATTCAACAACAGGACTTCAAGGGCGAGAAGGCCGCCCGGAAAAAGAGGATACGCTTTCAATGACATGGCAAGAACAAGGAGGAACTCGACAAGAACAGCCCAGCCCGCGAGATAAGATCCGGCATAAAAATACAGCATCGCATTTCCCGCCAGAAAAAAAACAATAAGATTTTTATACCAGGCTGGCGCGGAACCCATAAAAAGCGATCCGCCATGAAATAAGAGCTGCTTAATCATGCTCCGCCCTCCAATACGTTATTCGACCTTTGTGGCGGCGATATCGAGGCTTGATATACCCAACGTTGACATAATATCCAGGACATCAACAACATCCCGGAAACGTGTCTGCTGGTCAGAACGCAAATAAACATTCAAGGAAGGATTCGCTTTCTTCAAAGATAAAATTGTACCCTTCAGTTCCTTGAGCGTTACAACTTTCTCGTCGAGATAAACCATCCCTTCACTCGTAATAGAAACCACGGCCTGCTTGACCTGCCCAACGTCATGAGGCTCAGCGCTTTTGGCATCAGGCAGCTTGACCTTAATATTTGACTGATAAATAAGCGGCGTTGCCAGCATGAAAATAACCAAAAGGACAAGGATCACATCCGTAAACGGCGTGATATTGATCTCAGCGACCAGGGGGCGTGTGCGCGGACGCCTTTTCATGCCCGGGCTCCCATCAAAAGGTCGCGCGCTTCAGAGGCGGCAAGGTCCATATCCATCACAAAACGTTCCGTACGGCTCTGGCAATAATTAAAAGCAATAACCGCAGGTACGGCAACGCATAACCCCACCGCCGTGCAGATCAAGGCTTCAGCAATCCCATTAATAACAACACCCATCCCGCCCGCACCCTGCTGGGAAATATCATGAAACGCGCGGATAATCCCCAGAACGGTGCCGAACAGGCCGATGTAAACCGACGTGCTGCCGATGGTGCCGATAATAGCCGTGCGGCGCTCAAGCTTGATGGTTTCAATGGTGATCTGCCGCTCCATGGCATTATCCATGATCTCTCCCGGACTATTACGCAGGGAAAGTCCCGTGCCGACAACCGCCGCAAAAGGCGTTTCGGTTCGCTGGCAAATCTCCTGCGCCTTGGCAAAATTCCCCCGGCGGATCTGTCCGGCAATATCCATCATAAAAACATCACGGGTCATACGGGAAGACCGGTAATACAAAATGGCACGTTCAAGGATAACCGCCAACGAAAGCATGGACAGCATGGACAGAACAATAACCGTGCCCCCGCCCAACTGTAACATTTGCCAAAGCGACATAAACAACCTCCCCTTCAGGATCTCATATTAAAAAATAATCTTCAGGAAAACGTCAGAAACTCTACCAAAAAGAAAGGCTGGCGTCAATGGGAAGGGATAAAATAGAAATGATTCAATTAAGGAAGTTTTCCACCGGACGGGGCATCCCCAAGGGTATCGGCATCAAACCACGCAAATCCTTTTGCATCCGCAGAATATCCGCCGGATCAAAGCGCGGCATCCCTGCCGCGTCTGTGCCCACAATCCTGAGATATTCGCCTTGCCCAAGATCAATACCACCCTTATTCAAGCGGACTAGTTCTGCACCCGCCTCTTTCGATTCATCATCAGGCGCTTGAACATCAACGCCGGGATTTCTCCGGAATTTTCCATATTTCCAATGCATAAATATCCATCTAAGCCGATGCCGCATGAAGGGCCACTGGGCATGAATGTGTGTGATCACCGTATGGGGCGATATATCCGGGATAATATTGGACAACTGCACAGCTGTAAAAGAAACCAAGAAAAATACTGAAGATTTCATCAACGATGCCTTCCATTTCGCCTGATCAGACTCAGCCTGATCTCGATTTCCTAACGCTTCTTTAGGAAAATAACCAAATATTGTTTTATCAGAATTATAAGTCTTCCGCTGTGAACGCATCTTCAGAATGATCTGCATCCATGACTCATACTGCTTCACCTTTAACAGATCATCTTCGTGATTTTTATAGCGCGCAAGCGCATCAAATAAGGCACGCAACTGGGTTACCGAAAATTGCTGTAAATAAACATTAACATCCCCATTCCCTGCCGCCGCTTCCAATTTCACAAGAGTATCCGGTGGTAATTTGACACGCCGAAGGATAGCTTCCGCATTCTCAGTGACCTCATTTCTAACAACAGAATATTGACGTCTAAGACGATCTATTTCAGGATTACTGCTAATATCATTTCTCAATTGATACCCATGAACGCCTGTCATAAGATACGTTTTAAACATTTCTTGCCAAAGGTCAAAAATTGCCGTGCGCGCTTCGATAAAAGCCGGGATTACAGATCGTTGAGATTCCCCATGCAAGGAAAATTTAGACGCATTCCCATTTTCTAAACCATTCATTTCATCCATAATATATTTATTGATAGCTTTAAACACGCGCCATAAATCATGATCATTTTTTAAAATTTTTACTTCATTAAAATACTCTTGCCAGTCTCCTTGTAAAACATGCGGCATGATTTTTTGTGTTACTTCTTCATCAACATCAATTCCACCAACGGAATAGGCGTACTCGTTTTTCAAAACCCCTTCAAAATCCTTAAGCATTAAATCAATGGCTGCCTGCGTGGTAAAAAAATAAGCTATGGACTTATCGTTTTTAATAAAAGTTTCCGAAAGGCTCATCGACCACTCCAAATCAAATATGGCACTCGAAATATGATCCGGGAATCGAGCCATAGAATGATCAGACATCTCCTTCTTTTCCAGATGATACGACCGCAACTGGCAATGATCAAAATTCACGCCGAAGCTATTTTCCGCATAATCAGGATTCATGGCTTTGTCTGCAACAATACCACCGGCAAAATATTTCCGCGGCAACGTTTCATGCGTTACCTGGTCAAATTCGTCTTTTACATAATTGTAAACACCTTTTCGGTAGGCTTCGAGATACCGGGCATAAACTTTCTGACGGGCATTCTTTTCGGCAATATCAATGCCGTCAATCTTGTTGGTCCCGGTATAAATTCGGCTGATCAGGCTTTCTTTTAACGCGTGCTTATACCAGCCGGCAAGGATCAAGGAATGAAAAATCTGCCGGAGCAGGGCAAAATTTTTGCCGTCATTAACTTCTTTTTCAAGGATAGGAATGATGATGGCGCGAAGGGCGGATTGGGCGATGGGCGATGGTGCGTGATGGGGATCATCGGTGTAGAGACGAGGCATTGCCTCGTCTCTACGTCCGCTGGCACGAACGCCGGCGGCAACATAATCCGATTCCAGCATAACCTTCAAATGCGCCCGGGTGATAACCGCCTTGCCTTGCTGTTGATAAACCTCGGCTTCATCAGGCGTGATCCAAACTTTGTTGAATGCATCGACCGGCAGCACATCCATATTCCCGAACCTGGCATGCACCTGGCGATAAACCTCATCCCAAAACTTCCGGCCAAGGTCTTTTTCAGGATACATCAATGAAGCTGTGAGCTGTTTAAGGATGTAATCCTGCGCCAGCATATCGCGCCCGGCATCCGTATGGCTAAGCGGTTCGGCCATAATGCGGTCTTTTTCAACAGGCGATAAATTAACCCAAAGGTCTTTCTCCGGCACCGCAAGCCCGGCCATAAAATATTTCACCAGCTTCGTGGTTTCATCAGTCAGCTTTTGACCCGTCATGCCGGCATTCCCCTGATCCACAACAAAATCAAAAAGAAGGGGGTCTTCAGGATGGATCGCAACACCCTTTAAAAGCACCGGCGTAAAATCTCCGGAAAGACCGATCATGCGTCCGGGATTCGGAAGATTTAAAGACACAAACTCCTGCCCCAGCGCCACGCCCGCCGGGCTCATGACGCTGGTCAAAAGAAATATCAATAAAAGGATTATGGAAATGACGTTGCGCATTACTTATAAATTTGCTCAATAACTTTAATAAACACCTGGATGACCACCGCATCCTTTGAAAGTATAGAATATTTTTTTACATTTAACAACTTTTTGTAAAAATAAGGCCCCCGGATACACCCCCCCGGAGGCCTTATACATCCTGCAGGCTTTTGGCCTAAAACAGTTATTTCTTAACTTCTTCCCCAATAATCTGCATGTCCGTGAAAGACTTGATCACAAAAAATACAGACACCGCGAAAAACCCGATGGCCAGGGCCATATTGAGTGCCGGACTTAATTTCAAGGCAATCTCAATGGCCAGCAACCCAAACAAGGTTGTGAACTTGATAATCGGGTTCAGCGCCACAGAAGATGTATCTTTAAAAGGATCACCCACCGTATCACCGACAACCGACGCGGCATGAAGCTCAGTGCCTTTTTCGCGCAGGTTCACTTCAACAACCTTCTTCGCATTATCCCACGCACCGCCGGCATTGGCCATAAAAATAGCCTGATATAAACCGAAAATCGCGATGGAAATCAAATACCCAATAAAGAAATAAGGGTTCAAGCACGCAAAAGACAAGGTCGCGAAAAGGACCGCGAGGAACAAATTGATCATCCCCTTCTGCGCAAACATGGTGCAGATTTCAACAACCTTCTTGCTGTCTTCTGTCGATGCCTTATCCGATCCCTGAAGCTTGATATTCTTTTTGATAAATTCCACCGTATGATACGCACCGGCCACAACAGCCAGTGTGGATGCCCCTGTAAACCAATAAATCATCGCGCCGCCCAGAATAAGGCCCAGAAGAAACGGCGGATAAAGAATAGATAACAACTGGATATTCGTTGTGAGTCCGGCTGTCAGGATCACAATGATCGAAAAAATCATAGTGGTCGCGCCTACAACAGCGGTACCGATCAAAACCGGTTTAGATGTGGCCTTGAACGTATTGCCCGCACCGTCATTCGATTCCAGGTAATGCTTGGCTTTTTCAAAGTCAGGCGTGAACCCGAATTCTTTCTTGATTTCAGCCGGAGATACTTTCTCAATGAGCGAGAGTTCATAAATCGACTGCGCGTTATCCGCCACCGGGCCGTAAGAATCGACCGCGATCGTAACAGGCCCCATCCCCAGGAAACCAAACGCCACAAGACCAAACGCGAATACTGACGGCGCCAGCATCAGGACATCAAGCCCCAATCCGCTGATACCATAAGCGATCCCCATGAGCACCGCAATGGTCAATCCCATCCAGTAAGCACTGTAATTACCTGTCACAAGACCTGCCAGGATATTCAGCGAAGCGCCGCCCTTTTTGGAAGACTCGACAATATTCTTCACGAACGGAGATTCAGGGGACGTAAAGATTTTTACAAGCTCCGGGATAATAGCTCCGGCAATCGTACCGCACGTGATAATAGACGCCAGCTTCCACCACATCGTCCCATCGCCCATGGTCGGGATCAAGAAATAGGATGCCGCGAATGTGAAGGCAATAGAAACGAACGATGTGATCCAAACCAGTGACGTCAACGGATCTTCAAAGTTCATTTCCTTGGCACCGGCATAGCGCGCCTTGGAAATCTGCTCATTAAGCCAATATGAAAACGCACTGGCAATGATCATCAGTAACCGCATAACAAAGATCCAGACAAGCAATTGAACCTGAACAAGCGGATCTTTAACAGCCAGCAGGATGAACGAAATAAGCGCAACACCCGTAACACCGTAAGTTTCAAAACCATCCGCTGTCGGCCCCACAGAATCGCCCGCATTATCACCCGTGCAATCAGCGATAACACCAGGATTGCGCGCATCGTCTTCTTTAATGTTAAACACGATCTTCATCAGGTCGGAACCAATGTCCGCGATCTTGGTGAAGATACCGCCCGCGATACGAAGCACCGACGCACCCAATGATTCACCAATAGCAAAACCGATAAAACACGGCCCGGCATATGAAGGATCAATAAAAAGAAGAATCGATAACATGACCAGAAGTTCGGTCGATATCAAAAGCATCCCGATTGACATCCCCGCCTGAATCGGAATGGCATAAACAGGATACGGGGAACCGGCAAGCGAAGCAAAAGCAGAACGGGAATTGGCCATCGTATTGATGCGCATGCCGAACCAGGCCACACCGTAACTGCCCGCGATACCAATAAGAGAACAAACCAGGATCATCGCAACCTTGGCAAATTCCATGTGAAGCAACCCGCCGAAATAGGCAATCATCACAAGACCGACAAGCAACTCAAGGATCAGGAGGAATTGCCCCTGGGTCACAAGGTACGTCTTGCATGTCTCATAAATAAGTTCGGAAATATCTTTCATTGCCTTATGCACCGGCATTTTCATGATGCTGACAAACTGCACCAGGCCAAACAAAAACCCGAACACGCATATCAATATCCCGTATGTCAGGAGTGTCTTTCCGTCAAGGCCAAAAAATGAAACAGACGCAAGATCCGGAACAATAAGGTCTGCCTCCCCGGCCCAGGCTGGCGTCAGGCCAACGGCTAAAATAGCCAGCGGCGACAAAAGCATTGGTTTTAAAAGCTTTCTTAAAAAACTCCCCATACAACATCCTCCTTTTAGATTAAATGCCTTCCCGCAAGAAATACAAACACTCATCTTGCCTGAAAGGTGATGAATACTTTTCTTCACAAGCAGGTAACTGTGCGAAGAACAAAGAAAATGATTGAAAAGAATATACCTCTGATAAAGAAACAAGTCTAGGGTAAAGATAAGAAATTTACCCTCTGATTATTAATGCCGGCACCTTGACAATAAGGCATCATCTGATAGTCTATGGTCATTGTCACTCATATACCATTTCGGCCTTATCAAGGAGCCCCCATGATCATCGGCGTTATCAAAGAAACCATTCCCGGAGAACTCCGTTTTGCCCTTGTTCCCGCCGGAGCCGCAAAATTTGTCAAAAAGTCCTGCCCTGTCATGATCGAAGCTGGCCTCGGCCATCCGGCCCATATCCCGGATAGCGCCTATATAACAGCCGGCGCGGCCATTGCCTCACGTTCCGATATCCTGAAACAGGCCGATATCCTGCTCAAAGTCCGCAAACCTCTTATAGAAGAAATCAGCCAAATCAAACCCGGGTGCGTGCATATCAGCTTTCTGGACCCTTTCAATGAAAAAGACCTGATCCATACCATCGCCCGGGCGAACATCTCCGCGGTCAGCCTGGAAATGATCCCGCGCACAACCATTGCCCAGAAAATGGATGCCTTGAGTTCCCAGGCTAACCTCGCGGGTTATGCCGCCGTCGTCCTGGCAGCCGAACGCATCAACAAGATATTCCCCATGATGATGACCCCTTCCGGCACGATTTCCCCGGCCCGTATTTTTATTGTCGGTGCCGGTGTGGCCGGACTGCAGGCCGTGGCAACCGCCAGGCGCCTGGGGGCCCGTGTGGATGCCTTTGATACCCGTCCGGCCGTCAAAGAGCAGGTGCAATCTCTCGGCGCCAAGTTTGTTGAAATCGACCTGGGGGAAACCGGACAAACCAAAGACGGCTACGCCAAAGCGCTGACACCCGAACAAATAGACAAGCAACGCGCCGGCATGGCTAAAATCTGCGCCCAAAGCGATGTCATCATCACAACTGCCCAGCTTTTCGGGAAAAAAGCGCCGGTCATCATCACCCGGGATATGTTAAACGGCATGAGGCCCGGCAGTATTGTCATTGACATGGCCATTGAATCCGGAGGTAATGTCGAAGGCTCCCGCCTTAATGAAGAAGTCAACATCAATGGTGTCCGCGTGATCGGTCCGGGGAATCTCGTTTCCCGCGCCTGCGTCAACGCGTCAGAAATGTTCAGCGCCAATCTTGTCAATTTTATCGAACATTTCTGGGACAAAGAAAAAAACACCTTTGTCCTCAACCAGGAAGACCCGCTCATTCAGGGATGCCTCATCACACATCAAGGGAAAATACTTAAATAAGGAGTTTTATGGAACAACCCATCATCCCTTTCATTTACCTGTTATACATCCTGGCCCTGTCGGTATTCTTAGGTTTCGCCCTCATCAGCCGTGTACCGCCGCTCCTCCATACCCCGCTCATGTCGGAAGCCAACGCCATTTCCGGGATCACCATCGTCGGCGCGCTTATCGCCGCCGGCTCCGGCGATGCCAATTCTCCCCTCACCATTTTTCTCGGCACCGCCGCGGTAGCCATGGCTGTTTTTAATGTCGTCGGGGGCTATCTGGTTACTGAACGCATGCTCAAAATGTTCAAATCAAAAATTTCCGTTCATTCCGCCGCAACCGCAAAGGCAACATCATGAACCATCTGTCCTGGGTTAACTGCGTTTATATCATCAGCTGTATCCTGTTCGCGTTCGGATTAAAACTCCTCGGATCTCCCGAAACCGCGCGCCGCGGCAACTGGCTGTCCGCCATCGGCATGCTGCTGGCCGTGATCGCCACGCTCACATCCCGCGACATCATTTCTTTTCAATGGATCCTGATCGGCGGCGCCATCGGCGCTTCTTTGGGAACATGCGTGGCCCTGCGTGCCGCCATGACCCAGATGCCTGAAATGGTCGCCCTCCTGCACGGCTTCGGCGCGCTCGCCAGCGTTTTTGTCGACTGGAGTGCCTACCATAACCATACACCGGAAAATGCGGTGGTCATCACGGCGATATATCTTTCAATTCTAATCGGCGGCGTGACATTCACGGGAAGCCTTGTGGCCTGGGGCAAACTGAGCGAACGCCTGCCCGGCAAAGCGATACTCTTCCCTGCCCAGCAGGTAATCAGCATCCTTGCGGTTGCGACCATTGCCCTGCTGGCCATACCCTTTTTCCTGAATCCAGGGGCCTATCCGGTATTCTTGTGGATCCTGGGTTTGTCCCTTGTCCTGGGCGTACTGCTTGTGATCCCCATCGGCGGAGCGGATATGCCGGTTGTGATTTCGGTGCTTAACAGTTATTCCGGTCTTGTGGCCTGCACCACAGGCTTTGTCATCAACAATGTCCTTTTAATCGTCGTCGGAGCGCTTGTCGGGGCTAATGGGATCATCTTAAGCTATATCATGTGCAAGGCCATGAACCGCTCGCTCAGCAATGTCCTTTTCGGCGCCTTTGCCCCTCGTGTCAAGAAATCTGCCGGCACTGCCAAGGGAGAAGTTAAACCCATCAGCCCTCAGGATGCCTTCCTCATCCTTGAATCAGCCCGTTCAGTTGTCATTGCACCAGGCTACGGCCTTGCCGTAGCCCAGGCCCAGCATGCTGTACGTGAATTAGGAGAACTCCTTGAAAAAAATGGTGCTGATGTGAAATATGCCATTCATCCGGTCGCCGGACGCATGCCGGGCCATATGAACGTCCTTTTGGCCGAAGCCAATGTCCCTTATGACCAGCTTGTTGAAATGGAACATATCAATCCGCTCATGGACAATGTTGACGTGGCCATTGTGATCGGCGCCAATGACACGGTCAACCCGGCGGCCATCCACGACAAGACATCCCCCATCTACGGCATGCCCATCATTGAAACATTCAGGGCCAAGACCGTCTTTGTGATCAAACGCTCCATGGCATCTGGCTTCGCGGGGATCGAAAATGAATTATTCCTGTATGACAATACGCGGATGATATTCGGCGATGCGAAAGACGTGGTGCAGAAACTTGTGGCAGAGTTTAAGGCCGGAGGGTGATCGTAAAATTTTAAATCAGCTTTTACTCCGTCGACACCGTTTTATGCTGATCCAGTGCGCCCTTCATGGTGTGCCAGGCAAGGATAGCGCATTTGACGCGGCTGGGATATTTCCAGATACCTGAAAATACAGTGAGCTTCCCGAGATGATGGCCTGGTACGGCAGGATCAAGTTCACGGGTGACAAGTTTCCTGAATTCTTCAAAAAGGCCGGCAGCTTCTTCCACTGTCTTGCCTTTAAGCGCAGCCGTCATCATCGATCCGGAAGCCTTGGAGATCGCACAGCCATCCCCATAAAACGAAACCTCCTGCACAACCCCCTGATCAACCCTCAAGTAAACATTCAAATGATCACCGCACAAAGGGTTATAGCCTTCCGCTTCATGCGTGCAAGGCGTCAACTTCAAGAAGTTCCGCGGACGTTTGTTATGTTCCAGAATAACCTGCTGGTACAATTCATCATCATGGGACGTCATTGAAAAACCTCGATGATTTTATGCAGCGCTTTAGCAAAAACCTCAAGTTCTTCCCGGGTATTATAAAAAGCCAGCGACGCGCGCGCGGTGGCAGGAACCCCGAAACGCTTCATGATCGGCTGGGTGCAATGATGCCCGGTGCGGATCGCCACCCCTTCACGGTCAATGAGCGTACCGATATCATGGGCATGAATATCTTTCATCACAAAAGAGAATATCGGCGCTTTTTCCCGGGCAGTACCAATCATCCTCAATCCGGGGACATCAGCCAAAAGTTTATTGCCATAGGCAAGCAGTTCCTTTTTATAGGCGCGCACATCATCCCACCCAAGCGTTTTGACATAAGAAATCGCCTCGCCCAGCGCAATAACACCGGCAATATTCGGTGTCCCCGCCTCAAACTTATGCGGCAAACGGTTATAAATCGTCTTCTCAAATGTTACGCTCAAGATCATATCACCGCCGCCCTGATACGGCGGCATGGCTTCAAGCAGTTTTTCCTTGCCGTAAAGGACACCGACTCCCGTCGGACCATAAAGCTTGTGACCGGAAAAAACCAGGAAATCACAATCCCAGGCCTGCACATCAATGGGCTCATGGGAAATACCCTGAGCCGCATCAACCAGGACCAATGCGCCCGCGGCATGCGCCGCCGTAATAATGTCACGGACCGGATTAACTGTGCCCAGCGAATTCGATACATGCACGATTGAGACCAGCTTGGTCCGCGGTGAAAACAGCTTGCGGTAAGCATCCATATTCAGTTCACCCTGATCATTGACAGGAATAACTTTAAGGATACAGCCCGTGGCGTCACGGAGCATTTGCCACGGGACAATGTTGGCGTGATGCTCCATCTCGGAAAGGATCACCTCATCACCGGCCTTGATAAACGTACGGCCATAGCTGAACGCCACAAGATTGATCGATTCCGTCGCCCCTTTGGTAAAAATAATCTCAAAATTGTTCTTCGCATTAAGGAATGAACGGATTTTTTCCCGGCTGGATTCATACTGCGCCGTTGCTTCCTCACTCAAATAATGCACCCCGCGATGAATGTTGGCGGTACGATGGCAATAATGCGCATGTGTTGAAGAAATAACCTGGCAAGGCTTAAATGTGGTTGCCGCATTATCAAAATAAATGATCGGCTTTTCATCACGCCCGCGCGTTGAAAGATTGGGGAAATCCTGGCGTATCTTCTGTACGTCAAACACGTTCATATCCTCCCGGACAACCTGCGTCCGTGTTAATGCAACTTTATAACAATCCCAAACGATGCCCGACCTCCGCCCGCAGTTCATGATGAACAATCTGCCCCACCACATCCTGGATAAAACCGCGCACCAGAAGGTCAACCGCCATCGCAGGCGGAATGCCGCGCGCCTGCAAATAAAAAAGCTGGTCATCATCCATTTGCCCGGTGGCCGCTCCATGAGAACACTTCACATCATCCGCAAAAATCTCCAGCTGAGGCCTTGTATCCACACGTCCCGCAGCACCCAGGATCATATTCTTATTCAATTGATATGCACTGGTGAGCTGAGCTTCCCGGCGTACCATAATCCGGCCCCAAAAGATCGAATGCGCATGATCACGTACAACGCTCTTATAAAGTTGACTGCTTGTTGTGGAAGGTGCTTGATGATCAACCCGGGTATGGCTCTCCGCCACAGCATCACCCGACAGATCATGCAAACCATTAATAAATGCTTCTGCCCCCTCGCCCTCAAGCGTCACGCTCAGGTCATCCTTGACCATCCGCCCTCCCTGCGAAAAATAAAAAGAACGGAAAGAACTGCCTTTAGACTGCGTCACAACCAGCTGACTGGCACAGGATCCGTCACGCCCCGCATCAATCACACGCAATAATTCAAATTTTGCCCCCTCACCCAGCACAACTTCAACCGATGAATCAGCAAGCACGCCTGCCGCAACCGCCTCTGCCCCAGCCTCGACATGGATCTCCGCCGAAGCACAGCGTTCTGGCAGGCGCATAATACCCATGGATTTCGCCTCGCGCGGGATACGGACAATACACTTTTTATCGATGATTTCAAATGTCATGTTATGTGATTAACCAGTCATAACCTTTATTTTCAACTTCAAGCGCCAATCCCGGGCCGCCGGTCTTGATGATCCGGCCATTGTGCAGGATATGCACAATATCCGGCTTGATGTAGTCCAGCAAACGCTGGTAATGCGTGATCACAATCATGGCATTGCGTTTGGTGCGCAGGGCATTTACCCCGTGCGCCACAATTTTCATAGAATCAACATCAAGGCCGGAATCTGTTTCATCAAGGATAGCCATCCGGGGATTCAATACCGCCATCTGCAGGATCTCGTTGCGTTTTTTTTCACCGCCGGAAAAATCCACATTAACCGCCCGGTCGATATACTTGTCGTCCATCTGCAAAACCTCCATCCTGGTGCGGATAAAAGCATCAAAATCAATCGGATCAAGCTCTTCAAGCCCATGATGCCGGCAAACAGCATTATAGGAAGCCCGCAAAAATTCAGACGTGGGAACACCGGGGATTTCAACAGGATACTGGAATGCCAGGAAAAACCCTTCCCTGGCCCGCTCATCCGGGGACATGGCCTTGATATCCGTCATCTGTCCATTAATCTCAAGCTGAACACTGCCGCTGTCAATGGCATATTGCGGATGCCCGGCGATCACCTTGGAAAACGTACTTTTACCGGAACCATTAGGCCCCATGATAGCATGCACCTCTCCGGCATTCACCTCAAGATTCAACCCCTTAAGGATATGATTCCCGTTAACGCTGGCATACAAATCTTTAATCTTTAACATAAAACCCTTTCACCTGAAAAAACACCGCTTAGCCCACGCTGTTTTCCAGTTTCATTTCAAGCAGTCTGACCGCCTCCACCGCGAATTCCAGCGGAAGCTTCCTGAATACTTCCTTGCAGAATCCGTTGATCACCAGTGAAACCGCTTCTTCCTTGTTCAGCCCCCGGGACTGAAGATAAAATATTTGTTCCGCGCTGATCCTGGATGTTGTCGCCTCATGTTCAACCGTGGCGGTATGATTCTGGACCTGGATATCCGGAAACGTATTCGCGCTGCAATTATTACCGACGAGCATGGAATCACACTGCGAAAAATTTCTGGCATGCGCC
This sequence comes from Candidatus Omnitrophota bacterium, assembly GCA_037141995.1. Classification (GTDB taxonomy): domain Bacteria; phylum Omnitrophota; class Gorgyraeia; order Zapsychrales; family Fredricksoniimonadaceae; genus Fredricksoniimonas. The sequence goes on along the minus strand of JBAXBM010000005.1, from coordinate 9,913 downwards.
GCCCCCGGCATGATCTTGACCAACCCCCGGTAACTGTTGTGAGAATAATCCGACGATATCCCTTTGGAAATAATCGTGCTGCGCGTATTCTTACCGATATGAATCATTTTGGTGCCGGTATCGGCATCCATGCGGTTATTGGTGAGCGCTACCGAATAAAATTCTCCGACAGATTCGTCTCCCATCAAAATGCAACCCGGATATTTCCAGGTGATAGCACTCCCGGCCTCAACCTGCGTCCAGGCAATCTTCGATCTCGCCCCCAGGCATTTACCGCGTTTGGTCACAAAATTATAAATGCCGCCCTTACCATTCTTATCGCCGGCATACCAGTTCTGCACCGTGGAATACTTGATTTCAGCATCATCAAGGGCAATCAGCTCAACCACCGCCGCGTGCAATTGATTCTCATCGCGCACCGGCGCGGTGCAGCCTTCCAGATAACTCACGTAAGAACCTTTGTCCGCAATGATGAGCGTGCGCTCAAACTGACCTGTGTCCTTGGCATTGATACGAAAATACGTCGACAATTCAACCGGGCATTTCACCCCCGGCGGGATATAACAAAATGAGCCGTCCGTAAAAACAGCCGCATTTAAAGCCGCAAAAAAATTATCCCCGGCCGGGACAACACTTCCGAGATATTTTTCAATCAGATCAGGCCTCGTCCGCACCGCTTCGGAAATCGGACAAAAAATAATACCGAGTTTTTCAAGATCTTTCTGATGGGTTGTCCCGACAGAAACGCTGTCAAAGACCGCATCCACCGCAACCCCCGCCAGACGTTTTTGTTCACCCAGAGGGATCCCCAGCTTTTCAAAAGTCTTCACAACCTCCTGATCCACCTCTTCCATGCTGGAAAGCCCTGCTCTTTTTTTCGGGGCAGAATAATACCGGAGATCCTGGTAATCAATAGGTTCATACTTAAAATTAGCCCAGTGAGGCTCCTTCATGGTCTGCCAGCGGCGATAAGCCTCCAGCCGGCGACTCAGCATAAACGCCGGCTCGCCCTTCCTGGCAGAAATGAAGGCAATAATATCTTCATTCAACCCTTTGGGCGCGGCGTCTGCATCAACATCCGTAATAAATCCGTACTTATACCCTTGGGATGCCGCGCCTCCGGCTATTTTTTCTTTATCGTTGTGATCTGCCATAACATCAAAAGCCGTAATCAGGCCATCTCCACCACAATGTCCGGGCTATACTGATCTTTAAGAATATTTTGAATCGCGAAAAGCGTGCCCATGGCCGCATGCGGACAACAGCCGCAGGCCCCCTGATAATGAATCGTCAGCACATGACCTTCCAATGAAATAACTTCAAGGTCGCCTCCGTCACGCTGCAGCGCAGGACGAATGGTAGAATCCAAAATAGCATTAATGCGCGCCAATTCACCGGAAAGAGGGGCTCCGCCACCATTCTTATTCATGGAAAGATCAAAATCAGGGTTATGTGCCGGGATGTTATTCAAAATCACATCTTTCACCTTGCGTTCCAGCAAATCCCAGTCCGCCAATCCTGAGCGCGTCACCGTAATAAATTTCCCGGAGAAGTACACTTCCGCAACCCCCTCCAGGGCCAGCAGGCCTGCTGCCAGCGGGACTGCCCCTGCTTCAGCTGCTGTACGAAAAATAGCGCTGTCCGTCATCTTGACAGGAACATTCAAAACAAATTTCAACGCATCCGGGTTGGGTGTTGGTTGAACCGCCACATTATATTTCATAAGAATCTCCCTTTTTCATTAAAATAGCGTAAATAATAAAATCCGTAAAACAATTTATTTCTTGATGGCATACTATACATCCTTATTATGGCTCATCTTCAAATTTTTTTAAAAAAAATATAGAATCAGAATAAAACTGTTACTATTTATTTATGTATATGCAAAAACATCATGACATTATAAAATTCATTTTTTCTTATGGCCTTTTGGGTGCCTTACTATCAGTAACCCTCCTTTTATTCCCAAAACCAATTCAAGCCCATCTAACACACATGCAAGAACTTACAGCATGGAATGCCAAAAATAAAATCCTGGGCTATCAAACCCCGGATTTCAGTCCTCTGGCCAGCCAAATTCTCAACAACCACGCTTTTACTCCTGCAAATACCGACAATCCCCAGAGCGCGTATTACCTGGATTTTTTCGTCAAAGGCGCCGAACTTTTTCCTGAAAAATTTGAGATGCATTACATGAAAGGTGTTTGCCTTTTTTGGGCAGGCAATATAGCTGAAGCAGAAAACGCATTTAGAGAATCATTAAAAAGAAACCCTTTTTTCTTTTTTACCTACTACAACCTTGGCCTCCTCCATGCCCAAAATGGCCGGCATGATACCGCCCTAAAACTATTTGAGGCAGCAAAAGCCATGCCGCCGGAATTAACATTAAATGCATTGCTATCCCTTCAGGCATTCCAAATCATTTGGCGGTATATGCCCCAACCCCAACAGCACATGATTAACCGCATCAACGCCATTCGCCAGCAATTAAACAGAAACAACACCAATGAAGAAATAAAAACATGGCATCCCGCATTCTTCTAATAAAAAAACATATCTGGAGAATCCTCACGCCATCACCGTTTATTTTTTGGGCCTATGCCCTGCCTTTTACCTACTGGACATATTTAATACTTACGACAAGTCCGGTTATCGTATTCGATTCCATCGGCTACCTGGCCCTGGGCCGTTCATTATCCCAAACTTCAGGATGGCTGGCCTATTTTCAAACAGGCCCGTCGAGGGAAATGCTTTACCCGCTGACCATCAGCCTTTCCCTGTGCCTTGAACAGCGGCTCCACATTTCATATAGCTACATTATAAAAATATTATCCTTTATGTCTTTAACCATGACAATGGGCTTCATTCACCTGTTGCTCAAAAAAATGAATGCCCGTCCTATTATTCAAGCGCTGGCTATTCTGTGCGCAGGCTTTTCTCCCATCATGATTAATTACTCTTTATGTTTATACTCCGAAAATGCGTGCTGGCCATGGCTGATGGCAGCTGTATATGGAGGATCCGCGTATATCGATTCATTCCAAATAACACGGCAAAGAAATTTACAACCCGCGGTATTCCTTGGCATTGCCCTGCTGGGATTTACACTGGTTAAAGGTGTGGGAGAAGCCATTTTCCCATTATTTTTGTCCAGCCTGATCTGGATCGCCTGGCAGCATTCCGCCTCTCACTTCATCCCATTTCTAAAAAAATCAAAAACAACGATCCTGATCGCAATTCTTATTTTTTTTATCCCCATCACATTTATTAAAATATTAAATTATAAATATAATGGGCAATTTACCTATACCAACCGGGGAAATTTAAGTTTATACGGACAAATCATCAGCCGCAGCCGCATACCCATCAACAAAGACAACATCCTAAGCCACTTTCTCACCGTTCCCGTATCCTATGAACGCTGCATCAACTTCTTCCCCAGCGATACCTGTGAACAATGGAGCATGGCTCACTCCGATGCCACATTTCTGAACCGCTATAACAGCCTGATTGCGCAAGGGGTACCAGCAGATCAATCAAATAAAATAATACGGGATGAAATGCTTTCAGCCATTGTTCAAAGTCCCCTGGCGCAAATCATCTACTGGGCGCAAGAAACCATGAAAATGTTTTTTTGGGAAACAACACAAGGTCCGTTTGTAGCATACCCGCCCTGGCTGGAAAAACTGTTCAATCAGGGATGGCTGATCATGATCATGTCATGGGGCGTTGGTATAACATGTTGCGGGGCATTTATAATCGCATTCAGGCACACACAAGAAAAAATTATCCTTGTTACCGTGATACTGACATCACTTCTGATGGCCCTGTTTGGATTTGTTCATATCCTCCACCGGTACACTATCATCATCGCACCGCTGATGATCCTGCTGATTTTTGCTTCACTGGAAAAATGCCTGCCGCGACACAAGCCGGCATCTGATCCTTCCGCAATCAACAAAAAAGACTGAACCTATCATCTCATAACAAAAAACAAACTGTTTTTCAGTCAATAAATTCACGGCACACAAACTCGGCAAACGGAAAAGCACACGTAAAAGCAGGAGATATCGCATTAAGGATGTGAACTGAAGATTTGTCCGCTTCAATCACAAAATCCTGAACCAACGCCCTGCGGCGTTTATCAAGCAACTGGGCACGAATGCCAGGTCGCGTAAACTCACCAAACCCGTGAGGGTCAATGGAAGGGACAAGTTTTTGTGCCAATCTGATAAAATAAGAACGATTATATTTACACATTTCCTCAATAGCAAGATCACGAAATCCAAAATTATTCCCCCAAAAAAGCCTTGCCTCTTCACATAAAATCTCAGCCATTTCCCCCGCATGAAAACGATGGGTCAGCGCATAATTTTCCCGCCAAAAAGCAGGAATGGCTGTCGGCCCGATCTTGATCATCCCATCAATGGTCTTTGTAAAATGCACACCAAGAAAAGGATTTTTCAGATTCGGCACAGGATAAACGTTCATCTGAACATCTGTTTTATTCTTAGCGTATTTGAGATAAAGTCCCTTAAAAGGAATCATGGTATACATCTTGCCGAAACCATAATCATGCGCCACACGATCAGCGTACAATCCTGCGCAATTAATGATCTTCCTGCCTTCATACACCCCCTGGGTGGTTATAACAGACATACCGGAATGACGTAAAAAACGTGCTTCAAAAACAAACTCTACCCCGGCGTTCATTAAATCATCCTTAAGGGCAACCAGGATATCCAAGGGGTTCACACTCGCCGTATCCGGAGAATAAAGTGCTTTTTTATACGTGAAAACGCCTGGTTCATGCGCTCGCGCCTCTTCAGCCGTAATAAGGCGTACGTTCGAACCGTTATGCACACCACGCTGTTCAAGTTCATGCAGGGATAGAAGCTCTCTTTCATTCATCGCGACGACAAGCTTTCCGCATTGATTGACAGGGATATTTTTCAAACGGCAATAATCTTTAACTGCTTTTGCGCCCTCAACCGTGAACCGGGCCTTAAGGCTTTCCGCCGTATAATAAAAACCCGCATGAAGCACCCCGCTATTACGCCCTGAAGAATGCGTCCCGACATCCTCTTCTTTATCAAGGATCAGGATAGAAGCCGTCGGCTTTAATTGCCGTAAAGCACGCGCCATGGAAAGCCCAATGATTCCCGCGCCAATAATAATATGATCAAAAACTTTGGTTGCCATATATTGATTTCATTCCTTATCTGGTTATAATAGCTTTAACACTTACCAATGGAAGTTATTCATGAAAAAACTAACCTTTAAAAAATAAAATCTGCCACAACCCCCTCCGTGAATAATCGAAAATAAGATCGACAGCAGATCAGTTTTTTCGTAAAACAAAAATACCGGAATCGGCAAATAATCCGGTCATAATCGCGACCTTACGGCCTTTGCATAAATACCAGGACTTTTCAATACCAACATTTTTATCAGCACAAAAATCCCTAAAATCCTTCAAACTTAAAAACCGCACGTTAGGGGTGTTGTACCACTTGTACGGAAGGCTTTCCGTAACCGGAACCTGCCCCATAAAAAATATCTGAATACGCGCCCGAAGATTGCAAAAGTTAGGAATGCCAACAATAACCTTTTTCCCCACGCGAAGGGAATCCGCCAGTACTTTTTCTATATTAAGCACCTGCTGAAGACTTTCATTAAGGATCACATAATCAAACCGTTTATCCTCATACACATCAAGGTCAGAATCAATATTCCCCTGCGCCACAGAAACACCACGCGCCATGCAGCGGATAATTTGCTGCGGCGATATTTCAATTCCCGTGGCGCGGCAATCCTTTTTTTCTTTCAGCATGGATAGCAGCTCCCCATCACCGCAACCCAAATCCAGGACCCTGGCCCCCGGTTCAACAATATCCGCAATGATCTCATAATCCAGACGGATCATATAAGCCCCGCCCTTTCACGGCCAACCTTCGCCAAATAATGAGACACCGCCCGCGACTGGTCATCAAATTCAACCAGGAAAGCATCATGCCCGTAGTCTGAATGAATCTCCACATATGAAACGTCCGCATCCTCCGCCTGAAGGGCCCGCACCATTTCCCGTGATTGTGAAGAAGGATAAAGCCAGTCCGATGTGAAACTGATAACCAGGAAATCGGCTGTGACACCCTTAAAAACATCACTGACTTTTCGGCCTTCCGCCAGATCAAAATAATCCATGGCCTTCGTCAAATAAATATAACTGTTCGCATCAAAACGCCCCACAAAGCTCTGCCCGCGATATTCAAGATAGCTCTGCACCTCAAAATCCTTAGATAAATCATAACCCAATTTTTGTTTATCCAGGAGTTTCCGTCCGAATTTATTCTCCATGGAAACCCAACTCATGTAAGTAATATGACCGATCATGCGCGCCACAGATAAACCGCGTGCCGGAAGGGCTTTCCCATAATAATCACCATTATTCCAGGCAGGATCAGCCATCACGGCCTGTCGCCCGACCTCATGAAAAGCAATCTGCTGCGCCGTATGCCGATGACAGGCCGCGATAACAATGATTGAATGGGCATACTGCGGATATTTCACCGCCCAGGTAACCGCCTGCATGCCGCCCATGGATCCACCCGCACAACTTAGTAACTTTGTTATACCCAGATAATCAACAAGGGCTTTCTGGACATCCACCATATCCTCGATCGTAATAACCGGGAATGCCAGACCAAAAGGTTTTCCCGTCCTTGGATCAATAGAATCAGGCCCCGTCGTCCCCTTGCAACTTCCCAAAACATTGGAACAGATCACAAAATATTTATCCGTATCAAATGCCTTGCCGGGACCAATCATGCCATCCCACCATCCGGGCTTTTCCTCTCCTTCATGATAAAAGGCTGCATGCGCATCACCTGTAAAGGCGTGCAAAATCAATATCGCGTTGGATCTGGCGGCATTAAGCATGCCGTAGGTTTCATAAGCCACCGTCACAGGACCAAGCTTTTCGCCGCTCTTGATGCTGATTTGCTCCAAAGAAAAATATTGCGTTGCTACGGTTATCATATTATTCGCAGGCCGCTTTCCTTACCGGCCCCTGCTCCGCGTAACGGAACATGGCTTCGAGACATCCCAGGGCGCGCCCGCGCACTTTCTCATCAACAAGGATAATATCTGACGGCCCGGGCGACTTCAACGTGTTTAAAATACTTTCCAGCGTATTGGATTTCATGTATTTGCACATGGTGCAGCTGCCCACAAGTTCCTTATCCGGAAACTCTGACTGCAGCCGGGCGGAAAGGCCGCACTCCGTCAGCATCAAAAACTGACTGGCGCTCGTCTTGCGCATATAATCCAGCATCTGCTCTGTCCCGCCTACAAAATCGGAGTTTTCAACAACAGCCGCACTGCATTCCGGATGACTGACGATCTTCGCTTCCGGATACTGCGTGCGGATCTTCATGATCTGTTCACCGGTATATTCTTCATGGACATAGCAGACACCTGAAAAATAGCGGATATCCTTGGGGATCTTCCGTCGCGCCATCTCATTCTTCAGGTTAATGCCCATATATTTATCGGGTAAAAAGTAAACTTTATCCGACGGCAAACTTTCAACAACCTGGTACACATTGGCGGATGTCACGCAGACATCACATGCCGCCTTGACCTCGGCCGTTGTATTAACATAACAAACAAACGTATATCCCGGGAATTCCTGGCGCAAACGCCTGACATCAGCCGCCGCAACAGAATCAGCCAGCGTGCATCCCGGATCGCGGGCCGGCATCAAAACAGTCTTTTCTGGATTAACAATCTTGGCGGTTTCACCCATAAAACGTACGGCGACAAACACAATCGTCGTCGCCTTGGTCATCATGGCATCACGGCTCAATTTATAAGAATCACCGACAAAATCCGCCACTCCGTAAATAATTTCTGGACTAGCGTAAGAATGAACCAGAATAACAGCGTTCTTGGCGGCTTTCAGGGCATTGATTTCATTGATCAACGGCACCAGCTCTTCGCACTTTTTCAACGAATACTGGCAGACGTGCGAGCCTGCACGGACATTCTTAAGTTTTTGGTAAAGTTCCTTGGCCGTAACTGGCACTGCGGCTGACATATAAGCCATCTTTCTGTTGGGAAGAATATTTCAAAACACTATATATGAATTAATGGGATTATTCAAGGCTGTCAGAGGTAAAAAAATGAACTCAATCTTTCAGGGCATAAAACCATGTGTGCATCATGCCCGCCAGGACCTTTTGGTCGGAAGGAGAAATTTTACTCATCAAACTTTCAACAGTTTTTGTATACCCCGGCCAGGCATCATCAAGGATGCGCGACCCGCGCGGAGAAACCCGGATCACCTTGACACGCTTATCACCGGCACGCGCCGAACGTTCAATCAGTTTTTCACGCTCCAGTTTATCCAGCAACCGCGTCATATTCGATGCTGTAACCATAAGCCGTTTACCGATATCACATTGGCTCAGGCCTTCTTCACCGCCCTGATGCTTGATGATCATCAGCACATTCATCTTCGCCGGCGTCAGGTCAAAGGTATCCAGATATTTCGACACCTTGCTAAAAAGAACAGTATACACAAGAACCAGCCCATAAAAAGCCTCCTCGTAATACTGCCCCTTTTCCGCCTTAATCCCGAATGCTTCCAAATAACCCATAAATCCTCCTGTTTCTTATTTAATAATACCACAGCTTAGTTGACATATCAACATTTTAACAACAAAAAAAAACACACCTTCCCTCATCATCAATAGTACAAAAAAAAGATGCACATCTTTTTCCGCATGAACCCTAGCATTCTCCGTATACTCATCATTTTCTTCACAGAAAAACTGATTATAATTTACGCTATCAAACAATATCACCGTTCAATGATCTCACCCTTAAGCTAAGGCAAAACAGGATACTCGGTGCTTGATTTCTTTTTCTCAAAATTTTTACGTTTCTTATGTAATTTCTTAAAAATATTTGTTAATAATACCGTTTTATATTCAATATCATGATCATTGGGGCTACCGATAGTAATGTTTATAACCAAAGGCTGTTTATATTGACGGGTAAATACCATATGACTATCCCTCTCATCAGGGCAAGAAAGATAAAAATTAATCCCATAAAGACGATTCATCGTAGCGATAAGCAAAACCCAATCGGCAAATGCTGCCTGTTCAATAATGAAACATAAACACCGGCTACTCCAACACTGAGCCCCTTTAACATGTCCTTCACAGGAACTAAAAGTATCAAAACCGCACTTCACCGCGGCCTTAACCGTGGCTCTGATCCCACGCTCCACATTTAATGTAAAATTCAAATTTGTACTGGGAAACAAAAATGAGGGTTCACCCGGTTTACCAGTTTTATTGATGTTCCCCAACGGGCCGCATTTTTGTTTAAAGTGATTATTCATAAATTCAATTTATTATGAAATTACTCCTTGTTTCTTTTACTCTGAAAATAACTTTTAAAAAATATTAAAGAGTTCATAAGCTGTCAACAACCTCCCCCTTTAACTGATGCGGGGTGGCACGGATGATGCGGACATTCATAATGTCTCCTGGACTGGCAGCGCCTTGCGGCAAAACAACAATCTTATTGGCATCATTGCGGCCATAAAGGGCTCCGCCTTTGATATCCCGGGAGCTTTCAATCATCACAGATTGTATCCGGCCAACAACAAATTTGTTTTTTTGCAGAGAAATATCTGCCTGAAGCGTGTTGATCCGCACAATGCGTGCCGTCTTCTGCGCTTCGGTGACATCATCTTTGAGTTTACGCTCAGCCTCGGTATTTGGCCTCACGGAATATTTGAACATGAAAGCTGTATCAAACTGAACCGCCTGCATGATGCGGACCGTGTCCTCAAACTCAAGGTCCGTCTCCGTCGGAAACCCAACAATAATATCTGTCG
>JBAXBM010000004.1:0-24512 GCA_037141995.1 Candidatus Omnitrophota bacterium | reverse complement strand
ACAGCCGCTCTTTTTCAGCAAGCCCACCAACTCCAAATCAATCGTTTTAATACTTAACCCATTATGAAAATTATAATTAATCCTGAGTTTCCGGTCTATGATTCCCTGGCATATCGCTTTTGCCCGTTTTAAATCAATACTGAAATTATCATCAACAAAATAAAAACGGGAAACCCCGAATGCCTGCACAAGATATTGCAACTCATCAAGGACATTAACCGCAGAACGTGCCCGCCAGCGTTGCCCGTGCGTAATATACATATTACAAAAAGAACAACGGAAAGGACAGCTTCTTGACGAAAGAACAGGCAAACAAGGTGCCGGCAATTCAAAAATACTTTTCTGTAAACGGAAATAGGTTTTTAAGTCAACCAAATGCCATGCCGGGAATGGTAACTGATCCAGATCGTTAATATACTGTGTCTTTTTATTGATCCGGCACGCACCGCCAGACCGCCATGCAATACCATCGATCCCGCGGCAAGAATCATCAAATGACACCCCCTTGGAAAGCCCCGCCACCAACATCCCAAAACTTCTTTCCGCTTCACCCAAAAGAACCGCGTCGATTGAAGAGCCGGAACGGAGAACATCTTCCCATGCATACGTCGGATATAAGCCCCCGGCAACAACCGGCTTAGAAGGATATAATTCTTTGATCTGATCCGCAATTTTCTTTACAAAAGGCCAACGTGCCGTAAAAGAACAACTGATCCCGGCCAAATCAAAAACCTCATTCTTTAAAAAAAACGCAACTTCATCCTGCGAAAAACCATAACGGAATAAATTCCCACACCCCGTTACAGGGCCAAGTGACGCATCAAAAATACGTACAGCATGCCCTTGTTTTTCAAGGAATGCCGCTAAATATAACAACGCCATAGACGGCGCCCTGGAATCATGCTCATTACTATGCGAATACTGGGGATATATTAAAAGAATTTTCAAACGCCCGAAACCTATCCTGCTTTTATAAAATTGATTGAAATATTTAAGCGCCGCATTTCGTGGCTTTTCTTTTCATCACGGAAACAAGCATCATAAAAAACAGCCTCATAATCTCAAGGAACCCGATCATTCTGATCGCAGCCATAATACGGCGCGGCGTCATATGAATTTTCAATAACCCGATTTTCTGAAGCCGCACCAGGTCATCAGGATCAAGATCATTAACTTTAATGGGACTGCGCTCATACCGGCTGTACTGAGCATAATCCTTCTCAATCAATTGAAAACCATGTTTACCGGAGAGCGCCCAGTCATACATCTCAGAACCGGGATAGGGATTCGCTATGCCTAAGGTGGTGTATAATACACCGCGCATACCGCGGATAAAATTAATGGTTTCATTAACCGTTTCACGCGTTTCCCCCGGGAGCCCAATAATGGCCGTAACATTGGTCTCTATGCCGAGTGCATCCGATAACTCCGTGGCTCTCTTCAGATCATCAAGACTGACTTCTTTCCGGATAATCTTCATAATCCGGGCAGACCCAGTTTCCAAGCCGTAACTGATCCTGATTAATCCGGCAGACTTCATCAATCGCAACAACTTTTCATCCACCAGATTAGCCCTTGTCGATCCTTCAAAAGTAATATTTAATTTTCGAAGTATAATCTCATGGCAAATCCCTTCAATCCGCTCCCTTACCAACGTCATATTCGATTCCGAAAACCAAAAATGAGAAACGCCCAGCGTCTTATTCCAATGTTCAATTTCATCGACTAAATTCTTAGGGCTGCGATAACGGAATTTACTATTAAGCCGCGGTTCGCAGCAAAAAACACACTGGAACGGGCAGCCTCGCGTTGGCACAATTGAAATAATCCTCTTCGGCTTATACTTGCGCGCAAAAGTAACAACATAATGATCTAAATTCAACAAATGAAGAGCAGGAAAATCCAGCGAATCTAAATCTTCTATCAACTCAGCCGGCTCTGTTTGAACAATCTGACCATTAAAACGATAAATAAAACCGCGCATAACTGAGAAATCTGTGCTCCCCTGCTCCATGATCTTTAAAAACTGATCAAAAGTCCGCTCACTTTCACCAAAAAAGGCGCAATCAAAACATTCGGCAAAAACATCTTTTTTAAAAATATTAACATGCGTCCCGCCGATAACAACCTTGGCCCGGCAACCACCCGTTTTCAATAACTTCGCAAATTCCTCTGCTTTATGAAAAATCGGTGATGTCGCCGTAATGCCAACAATATCATACCCTGTTTTGATCACATCAAGCGCGACATCCTCTATGCTCAAATTATTCACGTCACAATCAACTACCTTAACATCATGACCTCGTTTTTCAGCAATAGCCGCCAAATACAGCGTCCCCATATTAGGTGCGGGACTGCGTTTCTTTGCAGCCTTCGAAAACTTACCCAATCCTTCGGTCCAATTGGGATGTACAAAAATAATCTTCATGTCCCGGCCTCATCAATCTAATTTATTTCAAATTTTTTATACCACGCCAGTGTCCGGCGGATACCTTCATCAATGCCAACGCCCGGCGAAAACCCCAGCGTCTTGCGTGCCTTGGAAATATCAACCCTGCGCACAGGTATTGTCGTGGGCTTCGACGGATCACATATAATCCGCGGTGTATAACCTTCCACCGCGAGCATCCGGTTCAAAAGATCTTTCACCGCGTACCCTTCGCCGAGTCCAATATTAAAAACATCGTACCCTTCAACTTTTTCCATGGCGGTCAGCATCGCATCAATAAAATCCTGGATATACACAAGATCCCGGACATCTTCACCGGTCCCCCAAACCTCCAAAGGATCCTGCCTCTCCGCCACCTTGCGGATAAGCGCCGCGAAAACATGTGATGTCCGCGGGTCAAAATCATCATGCTCCCCATAAATATTCGTAGGCCGCAACACAACCGTTGTCATCAAGGGATGTATTTTTTCGCCATACGTCCGGCACAAAATCTCGCTGTAACGTTTCATCCAGCCGACGTGATAATACTTCTCATAAGGATCTCCCTGCATCATTTCCGGTTCAGATACCGCCCATGCGCCTGTATCCGGATAGCCGGTTGAACTGCTGATCCAGAGAAATTTCTTAACCCCGGCCTGATACGCCGCCTCAAGAAGCTGTGCGTTCATAACAATATTGGGCGTCACATGCACCATCGGCGTCCGCTCAATCACCGCCGCCCCCGACGTACTGGCCGCGCAATGAAATACCATATCCACACCGCTGGCGACGCGACGGCAATCCGTCATTAAGGTCAAATCTCCCCGGATATACTCAACCCGCTCATCCAATACTGATGATTCACGGCGATGAATAGCAGCACGCACCCGCGCCCCAGCGGTTAGCAGCCTCGCCAAAAGATGCGCGCCGATAAATCCTGCCGCGCCAGTAACCAGAATTTTCTTGCCGGAAAAGAAAAGCATCTTAACGCCTCCTGTTAAAGAATTCCTTAACAATCATCGTGAGCTCTGCAACGCCATTTCTAAACGGATCCATTTTGCGGACACCACCAATACGCGCCGGCTCGTCACCGGGAATTTCTCCTATTTTCAGCTTCTTACGGGCTGCCCTAGCCAAAAGCTGAGTCCCCCAGGATACGGTATGCGTATTAATCTTAAGATGCTCCACAATATCCCCCCGCATGGCCCGGTACATCACCAGACAATCCGTAATGCGCAACCCAAACAAAGTATTCATGATCGTGGTGAACATCCAGTTGCCGAAAGCTGTTACCATATCATCATCATAACTCTTCGCTCCGTCTAAATAACGCGACACAATAACAATATCGTAACCTTCCTCCATTTTCCTGACCAGCTCGGGAATCTTTTCAGGCATTGAATTACCATCCGGACTGAAAATAATAACAATATCACCGGTTGCCCTTGCCATCGATTCAAGGAAAGCGACCCCGGCTCCGGGTTTGCTTTGCTGAAAAATAGGATACCCTTTCTCACGGGCATACGCCACCGTACCATCCGTTGATCCGCCGTCCACAATAATGAGCTGATCGTACCATTCCTTTTTAATGGCCGGCATAACCGCACGCATGCCGTCAATTTCATTCAGCGTGAAAAGAATAAGCGTAACTTTTTTTCTGCCCTGGGAATTATCCATACGATCAACTGCCATGAATTCCTTTCTATATCATGCTCTTGCTTTGCCCACCGTCAACCGGGATTGAGGCGCCATTCACCAAAGAGGCCTGCTCACTGCACAAAAACGCCACCACACTGCCAATTTCTTCAGGCGCCCCCAACCGGCCTAACGGTAATTCACGCCGGATAAATTCACCCATTTCCAGAGGATTTTCCTTCTGCGCCTTTTCCCATCCGGTAGACGGGATCATGATAGCCCCTGGCGCCACACTGTTAAATGTGATTCCTTCCTTAACAAGATAATCTTTTTTTGCCATCGCCTTCATAAAGCTTGTCTGGGCACTCTTGGCCATGCAAAACCACGGCCGGCCGCCGCTCTCACGTCCGAAAATGGACGTAATGGCAATCACCCGCCCCCATTTCTGCCGGCGCATCAATGGCAATGCCCTGGTGGTAAAACGAATCGATGCCAGGACATTCTTTTCATAAACTTCCACCCAGACACGCTCTGCTGTTTCTTCAATCACATCACTGCCCCAGCGCCCGCCGCCGCCCACATTGTTAACCAAAATATGCAGAGCACCCCATCGTTCCGTCACCGCCTGCATCACCCGGTCCACATCGCTCGCGCGCGTAACATCCGCTTCAAGGGCCAGATACTCAATGCCCAGCCGCCTCAATTCTTCCCCCATCGCCGCGACACGTTCCGCTGTGCGCGAACAAACCGCCACCCTGCAGCCTTCCGCGGCCAACGCCAGCGCGATGGCCCGCCCGATACCATGTGTACCGCCGGTAACAAGCGCACACTTTCCCTTAATCCTAAAATCCATCATACCCTCCCTGTCTCAATTTTGGATACCTGCCAGACGCTCCTGAACAGAACGCGCGATCGACAAAGGATCCAGGCCATGCCGCGTTAAAAGGGCATCCCTGTCAGCTACAATGAAACAATTCTCATGCGGCAAAGCCAAACGCAATAATGGTGTCTGTATATCCCGATCAGTCCAGGCCTCGGCCACAGCACCTCCAAGGCCTCCGACACCTGAATGCTCCTCAAGCGTTACAACCAGTTTAACCCCGGCCGTTAAAGCCAATATTCTCGAAATATCCAAAGGATGAATACGCAGGACATCAACAACCTGGACCGTGACCGCACCGGCATTCAATAATGCGGCCGCAGACAAAGCCCGATGGGTCATTAATCCTGTTGCCATAATAGCCACAGCGCCTCTTTCCCCTATCGGCATGACCCCGCCAATCATATCAATCGCAGGCACAGCATGCACATCCGCCAGCTGCCCGCGCTCAATACGAATATAGCTGGGGCAAGGACTCGCATGCGCCGCCCGCACCGCCGAACGTGTTGTCCCCGCATCACAGGGACCGAAAACCTGCATATTGGGCAACGCACGCATCACCGCGATATCATTGACAGCGTGATGCGTCGGGCCGTCGCCCCCGTACATAAACCCGGCGCCTATGCCTATAATCACAACAGGTAAATTCATGCAACAAAGGTCAACCTTGATCTGCTCGTAACACCGCAATGTCACAAAAGGCGTAATGCTGTATACAAAAACTTTCTTTCCTTCAAGCGCAAGCCCCGCGGCAATGCTGATCATGACCTGTTCGCTAATACCGACATTAAGATACTGCGACGGAAAATCTTTTTTAAACCGCTGAAGGCTGAAAGCCCCCATATCAGCTGTCAAAAAAATGACATCCGGATCATGGCTGGCCAGTGCGTAAATCTCATCAAAACAAGCGTCCCTTAAATCAACCATATATTTCCTTACACAATCAATGCCGTCTCCCCCAGCTCCAGCCGGGCCTGATTCACCTGCACCCCCTTGGGCACCCCGTGATGCCAGACAGGATCCCCTTCCATGAAAGAAACACCCTTGCCTTTAATCGTCCTGGCAATCATCATCAGCGGCTTACCATTTATATCACGGCTCCGGCATCCTTCCATCACCCGGACCAATGGCGCCAGGTCATGGCCGTCAACCTCAACAACCTCCCAGCCAAACGCGCGCCACTTGTCCGTTAAAGGTTCAACCGCCGCGCAATCCGCCAAAATATCCGTTGAGCAAACCCCATTGGCGTCAATAATTCCCACAAGATTCCCAAGCCGGCGATGCGCCGCAAACATGGCCGCTTCCCATACCGACCCTTCGCAACATTCGCCATCACCCAGCAGGGCCACTGTCAGATACGCTCTCCGATCCATCCTGGCACGCAAGGCCATGCCGCAGGCAATACCAAGGCCATGCCCCAGCGAACCGGTATCCGCCTCGATCCCGGGGACTCGACGATCCGGATGACCTGATAACATGCCGCCTTTTTGATAACGGGCCAATTCATCTTTGGGAAAGAAACCCAAATCCGCGAGCACCACATAAAGCGCCTCGCACGCATGCCCCTTGCTCAGGATAAACCGGTCTCGTTCCGGCCACAATACCCGGCCCGGATCATAGCGCAACACCGGCAAGTAATAAAGCACCGTTAAAATATCAACACAGGAAAAAGCCCCGCCGATATGGCCTTTATTCGCTGCCACAATCATTTCCAGGATATTCCTTCGGATAAACCGGGCTTTCTCCTGCAAAAATATTAAATCATAAGACATGGGCCGTCCTTGCTCCTGATGAAGCCTTCATGTTTTTTATAACCCTCTTTAAAACACCCTCCAACTTCGTCGTCGTCTGCCCATGGCTGGCATTTACAATAAGGCGAAAGAAACGCACGGGGTGTGTACCAAACATAACCAGATAAAAACTAGCCATAAAAAAAATCCTGATAAATCCCAATGCCCCCGGTGTAAAATGCTTTGACCAGGATACAGGACGGCTCAAGTCCGCATAACTAAATAAATTCAAAAAAAATGCATCATTCAAAATTATCTTCCGCTGATCAAGGAATTCATAAAAAAGCCTGGACCCGGGGTATGGAATAAACGGAAATACATTCACTTCATGCATCCCGAAAACAGCCAGTCGCATCAACAGCCCGTAAGTACGCCATAAATCCCCCCACGTTTCTTCAGGAAGGCCGATGACCAGATTGCTGCTGACATTCATACCGACAGCAACCGCGTGCCGGACAACCTGCATCATTTTCATGGGGTCATTCTTTTTTTGTACACTTTCAAGCACCCGTTTTGAACCGGATTCAATAGCCACATCAAGTTCCCGGCATCCGGCTTCATACATCAATGCAAGATTCTCTTTGTTTAACGCCTCAGTACGCAAGGTCGGCAATTGCCATGTTACTTTTATCCTGCGCCGCAGTAATTCCTGGCAAAACAATATCATCTCGCCGGCAGAAACAACGGCTGTCAGGTCAGAAAAAACAAAATTATCAGCACGGTATACGCGCACATACTGCTCAATCTCATCTGCCAGGTACCGCGCCCGGCGTTCAACCCATTGCTTCCCCCACATGCCCGGATTGGAGCAAAAAGTACACTGATATGGACATCCGCGCGTTGCCAGAACCGGAATAGTCCGGCCCCGCGTTATATGATAATTTAATCCACGGGAAAGATAATTTTCCAAAGGGACAAGGTCCCAGGCCGGCGCAGCGATACTGTCAACATCAACGATGCGCGGCGAACGGGCCGTCCGGTGATAACCTTTCCCGTCAGCCTCTCGGGATACCAGGCCTTGAACCTGGTCCACATCTTTAGCCCCAGCGACAGCCTGCAACAACGCGACAACAGAACTCTCGCCTTCACCGATAAGACAATAATCAAGATCAGGGCAATCCTGCAAACAAAACTCAGGCAATGCCGTTACATGCTCCCCGCCAGCCACAATAACCGCTTCCGGCATACACGCCGCCACAAGGGAGATGAGGCGGCGGTGAAAAGGCCAATCCTGAGAAAACATACAGGTAACACCAATCACATCCGACGGTTTCAGGCGAGTTCTCAGCCGGCTCAACGGCATGCCGTACTGGACATAACAGCCGTCGATCATTTCCGTATGGTCAATATCTTCGGCACACATGTCAACAACATCTACGTCATGCCCGGCGGCACGCGCCGCCGCCGCTATATATAAGATGCCAAGAAAAGGAACCAGCTGAACCCCCATCAGGCCGGTACCATAAACAGGAGGGCGTATCAGCGTCACTTTCATCCATTACACCTTAAGATCATCCGTACTGCAGCAACTGCCGTCCTTATTTTTTTGATAAATCGAATGACACCACATTTTCTCAAGCGCAGGCCTCAATCCCTCCGTCACAACATTGCCGAAAGAGTTCGGGAATGCCACGCAAATCTGGATATCACCATACGGCGAAATATTGATCATCTTTCCGCTCAATGCCTGACAAACCTTGCGGCTCTTCACAACCGAATATGCGCCTTCAATAAAAACAAATGAAGGATCTATCGCCCGCATAACAACAGACTTTTCCTCATCAGAAAGCTCAACTTCCTTTTTCTTTTTCCATTCACCGGAAATAATCGGGAACAGGACACGCACCGCCGTCGCCTTGACCTGGCGGGCCAGCTGAATCAGCTGGGTGAAAGAACTGCTGTCCTTCTCGCCGGGAAGAAGCCCCAGAATCCTTTTGCGCGTAACATATGTTGAAAAAATACACGGGATGCCATGTGCATGGCACAAAGAAAATGCCTCAACGGCTTTTTTGTAAATACCATCGACACCCCTCAATTGATCATGTTCATCTGAAGAGATGCTGTCAATGCTGACATTGATGCAGCTGATACCCGCATCCGCCAGCGCCTGCATCATCACGCGGTCCAGCAACAGCGCATTGGTCGTCACAGAACTGTATATCCCCAGCCCTTCCGCATAACGAACAAGTTCAACGATATCTTTTCTCAAGAGAGGCTCACCGCCGAAAAAATCAACTTTCGGGATGCCCATCTTCGCCGCCTGACGAAGGATGGCCTTGATTTCCTCCCCTGTCATCTCAGGCTTCGTCCCCGCCTGTTCAAAATAATTTGACACAGAACAATGCTTGCAACGGCATTGGCAGCGATACGTCACGGAAAGCTCAATCAGCCACGGGATCTTTTGATGCAAACACACGGACTTGATCCAGTAAGACGCCATATGCCATGCTTTGCGCGGATTCATCCGGGGCAAGCCGACCTTGGCGTATAACAATGCCGTTCCTGTCAACCTTCGCCATCCGTTCATCCTACCTCCCTTTCGCAATACAATGCCTGTTAGCCATCATCAGACGCCCCATCTCCCCGGCAATCTGCGGATAATACCGGGGGCTGAACAGGACCGCGTTTGTCATCGGAATACCCCAATGACAATGACAGCACTGGCGCCGGATATCCTGCTGAAACTCCCGCATCTCGCGCGAGCGAAGGATGGCCCCCATATCATAACCAGTCTTTCTTAAATTACCAACAGAACGCCATAAAGGTTCACATGGAAAAACATCACCGGTTTCACTCACCGCCACCACGCCGCTGCCCGCGCGGCAATAGCGGTACATATCCTTAGTTTTCAGGATGTTCCTGAGAAAACCATTTTTAACTACCCGTAAGGCTTGCGTCAAGACCGAATGAAAATCTTTTCCACCCTTTGTCAAAGGAGAATCCCGCAAGCGGTCACACAACGCAAAATACCTGTCCCAATCAAAATCAAAAGCTTCCTGGTTGGCCGGCGTCCCGTGCGCCACAGAAAAGACAAGCCGGTCAACCCCGGACATGTCCCGCTCAATCAAATCAAACAGCTCGGGCATGCTCGCCTGGTTATACGCCGAATAAACCACACACGCTTTCAAACGTAAATTTGAAAATTTTTTCCTCAACTCCAGAAGGCAGCGATAAGTTTCCATCATCCGGCGAAACCCCCCTTTAACCTGCCGGATATCATCATGCACAGGCTCCGGGCCGTCGATGGAAATCTGGATATCCACCGTCATCTTCCGGCAATGCCGGCAAATAAGTTCAACCTGCCGCAGAATACTGTCTTTAAAATATCCATTAGTAGGAAGATCCAGGACAAGGGGGGAACAATTATCATAAATTGCCGCAACAACCTGATGCAGATCCTGCCGGAGAAACGGCTCCCCGCCGGAAATGCCAACAACATGGCAATGCCCGAGCCCGCGCGCGATCCGGGAATACTCATCAACCGTCAGTTCATCTTTGGCAGGATTGATCCCCATCCTTCCGGCATAAAAACACATTTTACAACGCGCGTTACACGCCGTCGTAACAAAGAAAACAACATAGGAAGGCCGATGGAATGATGTGAGCCAGTGAAAAAGCATGCCCATTACAACACGCCGCCTTTTTGCGACGCCTGTGAACGGCGCTTGCGTAAAAGATAAAGTAAAAAATCTATCGAGAATGTTCTTGCCGCCAGGATCAATGCCTTATTATAAAATCCTGGGACAACCCTTATTTTATTGACCACAAGGCCGGATAATGCCGCTGCCGCGACAAAGCCCGGGCTCATGGCTTTATCCCAATCTGCTTTCTTCCCACTCGTAGCCCGCGATAAAAAACGTGAACTGGTCGGCCCCGGATAAACACCGGTCACATGAACCCCGAAAGCAAGACATTCCTCATGCAGGGCATCTGTAAAACCGGCAACGTAATACTTTGTTGCCCCGTAAACAGCAGAGCCAGGTGTGGGGAAAAATGACGCCACTGATCCGACATTTAGAATCCCTCCACCGGGCTTTCGGGTAATCATCGGCAACAACGCATGGGACAACATAACAAGAGCATCCATATTCACAGCCTGCATGGCCAACAGCGCATCAATATCCGCGGCATGGAAATGCATGATATTCCCCAGCCCCGCATTATTAATTAAAACATCAACAACAAACCGGGAGCGCAATGAAGCAATAAACGGCATAAGCTTTTCACGCGCCGCCAAATCAACGGCAAATCCTTCCGCTCCTGTCTCACGGGAAACAGCATCAACCGCCAGGGGATCTCTTCCGCAAAAAATAACCGTTGCCCCGCTTTTAACAAGCTGGCGAACCATCTCAAGCCCGATACCGGAAGTCCCGCCCGTCACCAGGACGACCTTGTTTTTATACCACCCGGAATAACCGTTACAGGACAACTCGGAATCCATTTTCACCTACAACCGTTTTTATCTCGTCCATGAGGACTTCACTGGGCGTCACATAAAGATTGCGCCCCACCTTGATTTCAACGCTTTTGTGATTGCGGGTATCGATTTGAAGATGAACCGGCACCTGCCCGGGAAAATTCTCAAGTTTTTTTCTGATCAGCGGCAATTTGTCAGGGCCGACCCCTGTGGCATCAATGCGGATAAGCTTAACAAGCTGATAAATCTCATTGATATCGCGGAGTTCGTCAATGATGATATTGCGCGCGCCGGCCGGCTTGCCATCCTTGCCTTTACGGGATAACATCTTCCCTTTAACGACAATGATCGAACCTTCTTTCATGTGCGTATTCACGACTCTGTACACTTCCGGGAAAGCAACCGCCTCCGCCGACCCTTCAAGATCTTCCAGGGTCAGGATCGCCATGCGCTCCCCGCGGCTTTTGGTTGCCGTATGCCGCACCGCCGCAACCATCGCAATCATGGCGATCGATTGATTCTCGGCCATGCCGCTTAATTTTGATGTCGTGGCATTGGTAAAACTGTGAATTTCAACCACATAACGGTCCAAGGGGTGCCCGCTCAGGTAAAATCCCAGCAGTTCTTTTTCGAACGCCAATACCTGCGGTTGAGGCCATTCTTTCATTTGAGGGAAAATATCCGGTTCCAGCTCAAACCCTCCGGCTTCAGCCCCGATAGAAAAAAGCGATAACTGCCCCGACTGGACATCTTTCTGCCGGCTTGTCCCTGTATTCAATGCCTGATCTAGCACCGCCATCATCTGGGATCGCAAGGCCCCGAGGCCGTCGAAAGCCCCGCACTTGATGAGTGATTCAATGACCTTGCGGTTACAGGCACGCAAATCAACCCTTTGGCAAAAATTAAAAATAGACGTGAACGGGCCATTCTTCCGGCGCTCAGCTGTCATCACTTCAATGGCTCCGGCACCGACATTCTTGACACCCAGCAAACCATAGCGGATCATGCTCTTGCCCACAACACTGAAAAGCGCGCGGCTCTCATTAATGTTGGGAGGAAGCACCGAAAGGCCCATTGCCTCGGCGGCTTTGACATAGCCCACAATCTTGTCGAGATTGTCTTTTTCATTGGTGAGCAGGGCACACATAAACTCGACAGGATAATTGGCCTTGAGAAAGGCCGTCCTGTAAGTGATAACCGCATACGCCGCCGAATGCGAACGGTTAAATCCGTAACCGGCAAATTTATCGATAAGATCAAAAAGGCGGTTTGCTTCCTCGTCAAGGATCTGGCTGACCTTGAGGCAGCCCTCGACAAAAAAGGCGCGCATCTTGTCCATCTCGCTGGCTTTCTTTTTCGACATGGCCCGGCGCAAATTATCAGCGTCCGCCATGGAAAAGCCTGCCAGCTCGCACGCCATCTGCATGACCTGTTCCTGATAAATAGCCACGCCGTAACTGTTCTTTAAAACTTTTTCAAGCTTGGGATGAGGATACTGAACAGTCGCTTCGCCGCGCTTGCGCTTGATAAAATCATCCACCATCCCGCTCCCCAAAGGGCCGGGGCGATAAAGGGCCAAAAGGGCGATAATATCTTCAAATTCCGTCGGTTTACTGCGGACAAGAAGGTTGCGCATCCCGTCACTTTCAACCTGAAAAACCCCGGCGCTGTCTCCCTGCCCCAGAAGGTCATATGTCTTTATATCATCCAGCGGGATCTTGCGCATATCCAGATCAATGCCGCGCGTTTCCTTGATGATGCGCTGGGCGTCCTGGATCAGGGTCAGCGTCTTCAGCCCCAGGAAATCCATCTTGAGCAGGCCGATCTTCTCAACCCCCTTCATCGTATACGCCGTTGTGACCTGATCTTCCACTTTATAAAGAGGGACATAATCCGTCAATGACTTGTCAGAAATAACAACCCCGGCCGCATGGACAGACGCATGCCGGCTCAAGCCCTCCAGCACGCGCGCAATTTCCATCATACGCCGCGCCGTATCATCCGAAGCAATAATCTCTTTAAGCTGCGGCTCGGTCTCAATGGCCAGATCCACGGTCACATGCATGGCCTCGCCGTTTTCATCCATCACGCGGTCAGGGATTAGCTTGGCTATGCGGTCAACATCGGCATACGGCAAACCCAGGGCGCGCCCCACATCGCGCACAACGGCTTTGGCCTGCATGGTCCCGAAAGTAATAATCTGCGCCACATTCTCGCGGCCGTATTTGCGTGTCACATAATCCACTACCTCGCCCCGGCGTTCGAAACAAAAATCAATATCGATATCCGGCATGCTTTTACGGCTGGGATTCAGGAACCGTTCAAAGAAAAGGAGGTAACGTATCGGATCCAAATCCGTGATGCCCAAAAGATAGCTGACCAGGCTTCCCGCCGCCGAGCCGCGGCCCGGGCCGACAGGAATGCCGTTGCTCTGGGCATAATGGACAAAATCCCAGACAATCAGGAAATATCCAACAAAACCAAGGTCAGCGATAACCTTCAGCTCAAAATCAAGTTTTTCCGTTACTTCGTCCGGGACATCTGCGCCGTAACGCTCGGCAACACCATCAAGGCAAAGGCGCCGCAAATACGTTTCTTTGGTTTCACCGGCCGGGCACACATAATCAGGCACATGGTACTTGCCGAACTCCAGCTTGACATGGCATTTATCAGCGATATCCAGCGTATGCTTGAGCGCCTCTGGCGCCCAGGCAAATAACGCCGCCATTTCTTCCGCACTCTTGAAATAAAACTGATCGGAATTCATGCGCATGCGCTTGGGATCGGAAAGCGTCGACTGTGTCTGAATGCACAAAAGCGCTTCATGCGCTTCGTAGTGAGCGTATTCAACATAGTGAACATCGTTCGTCGCCGCCAGGGGCAGCACCATCTCCCGCGACATTTTTAAAAGGCCTTCATTCACAGCCCGCTGATCCGGCAAACCATGATCCATGATTTCAAGGTAAAAATCACCTGGAGAAAATATTTGACGGTATTGATCAGCCGCCCGGCAGGCCTCTTCGTACTTCCCGGAACTTAACCTTGAAGCGACCTCCCCTTTCAGGCAGGCTGAAAGCCCGATCAACCCTTTGGCATGACGGGCCAGCAGCTCTTTATCAATGCGCGGCTTATAATAAAACCCGTCGGTATACCCCGCAGACACAAGTTTCATCAGATTGGAATAGCCCGTAATATCTTTAGCTAATAAAACCAGATGCGCGGTACTGCGCTGATCTCCTGTCCGCTCAAGGCGGGAACCCGGCGCCACATATACTTCACAGCCGATGATAGGCTTGATCCCGGCACTCACAGCTTCTTCATAAAATTCAAGAGCGCCGAACATATTGCCGTGATCAGTCATGGCAACCGCCGGCATATTGTAAGTTTTAGCTTTACGGATAAGATCCTTCAAACGGCAGGCGCCGTCAAGGAGGCTGTACTGTGTGTGGACATGAAGATGTGCAAAAGAAAAGGACATCAGCTAAAAACTCCATAATCCCGGCCGCCGGAATTCTCAGGAAGCCGGGATCTGAGGGTCATTCCCATTCAATGGTCGCCGGAGGCTTCGAACTGATATCATAAACCACGCGGTTAACGCCGCGCACTTCATTAATGATCCGGTTAGAGATCTTTCCCATTAAGTCATACGGCAGGTGCACCCAATCGGCCGTCATCCCGTCAATGCTATTGACGCATCTTAACGCAATCACATTCTCATACGTGCGCTGGTCACCCATAACCCCGACCGTCTTGATCGGCAACAGCACGGCAAAAGACTGCCAAACCTCATTGTAAAGCCCGGCGCGCTTCATTTCTTCAAGCACGCGTTCATCGGCTTCCCGCAAAATGCTCAGACGCTCCTCGGTGACCTCTCCCAGGATGCGGATGGCAAGCCCTGGTCCCGGGAACGGCTGACGCTTGAGGATGGAATCCGGAACGCCCAGGTGCTTTCCAATGACGCGCACTTCATCTTTAAAAAGATCACGGAAAGGCTCAAGCAATTTTAACGACAACGTCTTGGGAAGCCCTCCCACATTATGATGGCTCTTAATGACCGCCGAAGGGCCTCCGGTCGGTGAAATGGATTCAATCACATCAGGATAAAGCGTCCCCTGCCCAAGGAACTCCACACCCTTCATCTTTTTGGCCGCTTCCTGGAAAACTTCCACAAAAACACGCCCGATGATTTTACGTTTTTCTTCAGGATCCGTGATCCCTTTAAGTTCATCCAGAAAACGCTGCTGGGCATCGACCACCGTAAGATTGATTTTGTAATATCCTTTGAAGGTCTTCTGCACCGAAGCAACTTCATTCTTGCGCAAAAGCCCGTTATCCACAAAAATACAATAAAGATTATTGCCGATAGCCTTATGAATAAGAACCGCGGCCACGGAAGAATCAACCCCGCCGGAAAGCCCCAGCACCACTTTGCTCTTGCCGATATCTTCCGTCATCTTGCGGACCGATGCTTCAATAAAACGATCCATGGTCCAGCGCGGGAGGCACCCGCAAATCTGGCTCACAAAGTTCTGGATCACCTGCACCCCGCGCTGGGTGTGAACAACCTCGGGATGAAACTGAACGCCGAAAATTTTCTTCCCGCGGTGCCCCATGGCCGCGCAGCTGTTATTCAGTGTGTGGGCGAGTTTTTCAAACCCCGGAGGCAATTCAATGATCTCGTCGCCGTGGCTCATCCATGACGTCAAATTGGTCGGAAGGTTGATAAAAAGGTCGCGGCTCGAATCAACAAAAAGTTCCGCGCGCCCGTACTCGCGATCCTTGCACTTGTTAACTTTACCGCCCATGATCTCGGTAATAACCTGCATGCCGTAACAAATACCCAGCACAGGGATCCCCAATTTAAAAATATCCTTGTCAGGATGGGGAGCATCTTTATCATAAACGCTCATGGGGCCGCCGGAAAAAATGATCCCCTTGGGCCCGATCTCTTTGATCTCCGCCGATGAAATATTATACGGGACAATGCGGCTGAAAACCTTGCTCTCACGGATACGGCGGGCGATAAGCTGGGTATATTGAGATCCAAAATCAAGGACAAGAATAACATCCTTGGTTTTTACCTGTTTGATCTTGATATTGACAGTTTTGGTAGAACCATGCAAAAGATTGATTTTTTTGCTTTCCATACGGTGAAAACCATGCGCCGGTTTCGCCCCAGACGGTTTCTGTGCCCGAGCAGCAGCCTTGACACCAGACCTCTCATCCATCTTAGTCCCTGCTTTGGAAGTCGTTTTTTTGTCAGGATTCTTGGCGGCGTTAGGCATTGATTTTCTCTTTCCTTGAAGTTATCCTCGCGTACCTGTCCCGCACCATGCGGAACCGGCAACCAGGCGCTTTACTTTCCCATGCCGATCTTCTGGCTCATCTGGAAAACTTTTCCTTCACTCTGGAAGGAATGGGCAATAATGATCTCAACATCATGCATTTCCTTGATATTCCCGGCCCCAAGCGACCCCATCGACGTCTTGAGCGCGCCAACAAGATTTTGTGACCCGTCATCAACCTTGGCGGGACCCAAAAGAATTTCTTTGAGCGTTCCGGCCTGTCCCACCTTGACACGTGTGCCGCGCGGCAAATTGGCATTGGATGTCGCCATCCCCCAGTGATACCCTCTCCCGGGCGCCTCAAATGCCTTCGCAAACGCAGAGCCGACCATACAGGCGTCACCGCCGGCCGCGATGGCCTTGCAGATTTCGCCGCCGATACGCATACCGCCGTCGGTAATGATCGGGACATATTTGCCCTTGCGCTTGAAAAAATAATCACGCGCCGCCGCGCAATCAACCGTGGCTGTGATCTGCGGAACCCCGATACCCAAAACCCCGCGGCTTGTGCACGCGGCGCCGGGTCCGATCCCCACAAGGATGGCCGCCACCCCGGCTTCCATCAACTCCAGGGAAACATCATAACTAACCGTGTTCCCCAGAATTACAGGAATACTGGCTTCACGGCAAAATTTTTCAATATCAAAAGCCTTATATTCTGTGGCCACATGACGCACCGTGGCAACCGTAGACTGAACAATGAACATGTCACAGCCGGCATCAACGGCAATATCACCAAACTTCTTGGCATTCTGGGGGATACAGCTTACAACTGCCGGCACTTTATGCTTTTTAATTTCTTCAATACGCCGGGCGATCAGCGCCTCTTTGACCGGCTTTGTGTAAAGCGCCTGAATCAGCTTGGTGGCTTCTTCAGGAGTTGCTTCCGCAATCTGATCAAGGATCTCATCCGGATTTTCATACCGCGTCTGGATGCCGTCAAGGTTCAGTACCGCGATACCCCCGAGTTTACCCATCTCAACAGCAAATTTGACATTCACAACCCCGTCCATGGACGCCGCCAGGATCGGAATATTAAAAGTCATTTTCCCAATTGACCAGCTGACGTCCACTTCATTGGGATTAACTGTTTTATCGCCAGGGACAAGCGCAACTTCATCAAAACCATAACAACGGCGGGCTCTGCGATTAATACCTATCCAGTCGGCCATGAAACACAACCCCCAGCGTTTGAAGTATTTATAAAAATTGAAATAAACGGGTTAAATTTAGTTAATAATATCATATATATTATTAACAATGGCAACGAATGTCAAATGGAAAAATTTCCTGTCAAAACCCTTTTCGACGCCAGAAGAAGAAAAAACATCCCCCAAGCAGAGCAAAAACAGCCATCCATGAAATCATCTCCCCCGCCACACGCACCGGGGTATGGCCGAAAACAATCCGGACATCGTGAATTCCGGGTGGTACCGCAAACACAATAAGCCCGTACGGATTTTCAGGATGGATGCTCGTATCCTGCCCATCCACAAACACTTTCCAGCCTGGAAAATAAAAATGATGAAAACAAATAATGGCCGGGGTCCTGGCATTGACCTTGAATTCATGCCGCACTCCCGACACCTTGCTTGGCGCGGCAATCAGCGCCTGTCCCTGCATGACCATGTACCTGGCCGGCGGCGGTGCCATCGGGATCTTCTGGACCCATTTGGGCAAATATTCCATATTGTCCATCGGCCAGTGCGTGGACAAGAAAGTGCGCGGGGAAGACAGGTCCAGCGCATACGTGGCATTGGGCTTGGCAAAAGAGAAGTTTAAGGCAAGGATCAAGGCTATGGCGCACGGAACAACCCATCCCGCGGCACGCCCCGGTTTCCAGAAAACAATCCCTCCCGCCAGAAACGAGAGGACAAATGCGATCAGCACGATCAACCGCCACGGTGCGGCCACATACTTGACCAGCGGCAAGGTCTCCCATACAAACGCGGAAGCCTTGAGCATCATAAAGCCAGAGGCAATCCCGACCACCGCCCAGAAAATCACATGCCCCGCGATCTTTTTATCAGCACGCCACATCAGATGAACCGCCGCCAGGGCGATCACCGTCAAGCATAAATGCCCGGTGCCGATCTGGAAAGAATGCCCGTACCCCATCCCCCAATGCGCGTACGTCCAGGCCGCAAAAAGCAGTTGGTACAGGCTCATCATATGCACATGAAAATCCCAGTTGCCCTGGGTGATCTTATTGATCATGACATATTGTTTTTCTGCCAATGCCGGCAACCAATAATACGCTGTCAGGGTAAAAGCGCAAGCCATGGCCCCGCCGGACCAGATGATTTTCATCCATGATTTGTGGGAATCGATCACATACTGAAAAACAACATACGCCACGATCACCGGAAAAAAGAAAAGCGCAATCGCATTATGGCTGATGATGAGCCCCGCAAAAGAAAGGGCGGCCCAGGCAAAATAGGAAAAACGGGTATCCACCCAAAGGCGGTAAAACCCCCAGGCCGATAAAGGCAGAAAGACAAAGGACAAGAATTGCGCATCCGCCGAACGCTGGTAGATATCACACAGATGAAACGGCGCAAAAACATACGCCACCGCCGACAAAAGAGCCCCTTGCGGCCCCCAGAAATCCCGCGCGAAAAGGTACATCGCAAACCCGGAACAGATAAATCCCAGGATCAGGATGATATTGGTTCCGACCATGTAATTGTTAACGATAAGCGACGCGATAGCAGTAAGGTAGGAAAAAAGCGGAGGATAAAAATTCAGCAAGGGATACCCGTACCCGAAATTGATATCCGGCAACCAGCGCCCTGCGATCTGCCCGTCCTGCCAGACCATCGTGAGCCCTACGGTCTTGATCATGGCGCAAAAACTGTCATTGAACTGAACGATCTCCGCCTTAAACAGCGGCAATGACGCCAAGATAGACACAAGGAGGATCACCCCCAGGCAAAGCAGATCCTTAAACGCCCATTTCCCCTTGCACATAGGTCTTTCTCCAATGGATAATTGCTTTCGCCATAGAAATGAAGCTTCACATACATTCAGCGCCCTGCGTATTCGCCGCGCCAACTATATCACAGAGCATGCCGGGCAATCAACGCAAATAACAAGCAAAAAACCCGCGCAGATGACATGCACGGGCTTTTGAATAAAAATACACAGAATCCAACGCTTTTGAATGACACCCGCCCCCGCCTCAGCGTAGGGAGGGCATGAGAGGGGGCAATACCTTTAAGACGCCGTGATCCCGATGTCGCGGAACAGGGGGGAACCGGCGGCGGGTTGGATGCTCAAAATCTCGGGCACAAGGCCGTCGATCTTGATGTTCTCCAAATCCTGCTGCCCCACCGGCAAAACAATCCCCGCGCCATCGCGCTTGATCTGCATGTCCAGATTAGATTGCGCGAAGTCGATACCACCTTTTAGACCTGCGGCATTATCTTCCAGTTTTCGATTATGTTTATCCTGTGCTATAAGATTTTCCGCGGTCTTTCCTGCCAACATTTCAGCAATATAATACCTGAAATGAACATACTCATTCTCATTATTTTCAAATATGCTTCTCAACGACTGACCAAGATGACTATTTAAACTATCTATATTTGCAGTCAGAAAAAAAGATAAGAAAGGAGAGCTTCTTATCGTCTCAACTGCTATAGCTCGATTATTACCAACTTTAAAATCTTCCTTCATTTTCGCCTCTAATGCATCAAACTTCACCTTCAATTCATTTTCCGTTATCGCGGCTTGATCCGCAACCTTCTGCGCATTTTCAACTATCTTTTCATCTGTTACTGCTCCAGTAACAGCGTTGACTTTGAACCCTCCTGTAATTTCCGACTTCTTACCCCAAGTATAAAATATAAGACTGCCGTCATATAAACGCTTAACAAAAGCATACTTTGACCCCTCACCCATAAACTCTTCATACTCCGCTCTAAATTTCTCAAAAATATTTATCACTGCAGGACTAACACCGTTTTTCAGACATTCTTCCTTAAAACTTTCAGGAGTTGTGAAAAACGACCGTTCACTCCCTACCCACGGAACAAACTTATTTTCAAATTCAGATGTAGGACGCACAGAAACTTGATTAGTATCAAGATTGATTCGAAATGTTTCAGTCTTTACCTTCGTAGAAACTATAAATCTAAAATCTTCAGCATCAACACCCTCTAAAGCATACGTCGTATATGCTCCCAGATATTTATTTTTAAAATCATCACTGACAGCTTGAATCAGCGCGATCACTGTCTCATTTACAACGCCTGTTTCTTTACACTCTTCTATAAAAGAATCAAATGACCCGAAAAGTGGTCCAAAGCCTGAATGCGTGCCGCTTACGCTATCTGAGTAAGACGATTTCATAATAATACGAACAATTTGCTCTTGAAGCCTTCCCTGAACAGAACCATCAGCGTTTAGGACAAGAAAAGTACCATCTTTCTTGTGCGTAAAAATAACACTCCCATCATTATTTTTTTTCTGAGAAAACCCAAGTTCTTTCATTTTAGACGTCAAATCCTCCATCCCGCCAGAATCAAATCTTCCTGAAGAAATCTCTGTCAATAAATTTGACGTATCTGTCATACCTCGTAAAGATGAAAAAACAGGGATACGCATTCCAGACTCAAAGTGCGCGGTTTTGATGATTGGCTTTAAATGAGGCCCTTGTGTCGTCGTCACGGTGGGCGAATACGCCGGTTCTGCCAAGGCATTCTTGGCCGGAGCGAATAACGCGGCAACCAGGACAAACTGAGTAAGCGCCCTCCGCACCTTACCACTTAACCCCGCAAGATCAGTCACTCTCTTCATAACTTTCTGAGAATTATTTACTACTCCCCCCGAAAAATACTTCCGCGGAATTGTTTCCTGGGAATAACGATCAACATCTTCCTTGATCATGTTATAAACACCGGCCTTGAAAGCGGCGACGTATTTTTGATAGATCTCTTTATTTTTGGCCGGGTCCTGGTCGATGCCTTTGACTTTGGAACGGTCACCGTAGACCTTGGCCAGGATCGATTCCTTGAGGGTCATTTTGTACCAGGTCGCCAACAGCATGCCACTATAAACCTGACGCACCGGAGCAAAGCTTGTGCCTTCGTTCACTTCTTTTTCAATCGCGGGAATAATGATCTCACGCATGATCGCGAGCGATATGTCACGGGTCTTGTCTTCCGTGGCGCTCACAGCCGTACCAGCGGCTTCGGCCTTGAGACTGCGCGTCGCCAGATAATCGGTTTCAGTCATCACTTTCAAATGACTGTCCACGACCAGCATCATATTGCCTTTTTCATACACATCGGCCTTGTCGGGCGTGACCCATATCTTGTTGACAATATCCGTCGGGACATCGGTCGTACCGAATTTTGCATGCGCCTGGCTGTACACCGAATTCCAGAACTTCTTCCCGAGATCTGTGTCAGGATTGGTTAAGGATGCCGAGATCTGCTTTAACAGATAATCCTGCGCCAGAAGGTCGCGCCCCATTTCGGTCAGGCCGAAATTGTCAGGGATGATCCGGTCCTGTTCATACGGAGACAGGTTAACCCACTGATCGGTATCCGGTGTCGCCAAGGCGGCCAGAAAATATTTGATGAGCTGTTGGTATTCCGCCTGCTGGGCATCCCCTTCAAGCTTTTTGTCACCTTGATCAATGATAAAATCAAACTTGAACGGCTCATTGGGATGAATGACCATGCCACGTAGATGCGCGGGGGTCATGGCCGGCGTCAACGTCACCATGGCTCCCACCTCGGGCATAAGCCCTACGGCTGAAAGCGTTTGCGCAAAACCCTGCGGCGGCGTGATACAGCTGAACAGAAACGCTGTTAATACAAATAAAGCCGTGAATTTTTTCATAGCAAAAACCTCGTTCCCTGACCATTTATAGAAATGACGACACAAACCAATCCAACCTCTTTTAAATATACAATATATATAGGAGAAAAATCAAGATGGGGAAGGAAAATAATTTTAACAAAAAAATCCCCGGGGATTAGCCGGGGATTTTTTGAACTCTTGCAACAACTGCGCGTTGAGGGAATTACATCATCCCGCCCATGCCGCCGCCCATACCACCCATACCGCCGCCCATCGGAGGCATGGCCGGTTTGTCCTTTTCAGGGGCATCCGTGACCAAACATTCCGTGGTGAGCAACAGACCGGCGATCGAGGCCGCGTTCTGAAGGGCCATGCGGGTTACCTTGGCCGGGTCAATGACGCCGGATTCAAGCATGTCCACATAGGCATCCTTGTTGATGTCATAACCGATGTTCTTCTTTTCCTTCTTGAGGCGGTCAACAATGACCGAACCCTCTAAGCCGGCATTCAGGCACAGCTGGCGGACAGGAGATTCGATCGCGCGCAGGATGATATCTGCGCCGGTCTTCTCGTCACCCTTGAGCGCCAGTGCCGCTACCTCGTCCAGGCAACGGAGCAATGCCACACCGCCGCCAGGGACAATACCTTCTTCGATGGCCGCGCGAGTCGCGTGAAGTGCATCCTCAACACGGGCCTTCTTTTCCTTCATTTCCGTTTCAGTCGCCGCACCCACATTGATGATGGCAACACCGCCGGAAAGCTTGGCCAGGCGCTCCTGGAGCTTTTCTTTGTCATAGGAAGAATCAGTCTTGTCGATCTGATTCTTGATCTGGGCAATACGGCCCTTGATGTCAACGGTCTTTCCAGCACCTTCGACGATCGTGGTGTTCTCCTTATCGATCTTGACCTTCTTGGCACGGCCAAGGTCAGTCAACTGGATATTCTCAAGCTTGAGCCCGAGATCTTCCGAAATCGCACGGCCGCCGGTGAGGACCGCGATATCCTCGAGCATAGCCTTGCGGCGATCGCCGTAACCCGGGGCCTTGACAGCCGCGCAGGAAAGGGTCTTGCGGAGATTGTTGACAACGAGGGTCGCGAGCGCTTCGCCTTCAACCTCTTCAGAGATGATGAGCAGCGGGGCGCCGGACTTGGCAACCTTTTCAAGGACCGGAAGAACTTCCTTGATATTGCCGATCTTCTTCTCATAAATAAGGATGAACGGATTATCCAGTTCGCACTCCATCTTTTCCATATCTGTGGAAAAGTAAGGCGACAGGTAACCCTGGTCAAACTGCATGCCCTCGACGAGCTTGAGTTCGGTGTTGATGGTCTTGGATTCTTCAACCGTGATAACGCCGTCCTTGCCGACCTTTTCAAATGCTTCGGCGATCTTCTTGCCGATAACAAGATCGGAATTAGCTGCGATCGTTGCCACCTGCTCGACCTCGATCAGGTTCTTCATGTCAACCTTCTTGGAAAGCGTGGTGATCTTTAATACAACAGCCTCAACAGCCTTGTCAATGCCGCGCTTTAAAGCCATCGGATTGGCGCCAGCGGTCACGTTCTTCAAACCTTCGCGATAAATAGCCTCGGCCAAAACCGTCGCTGTGGTCGTACCGTCACCGGCATTGTCCGACGTCTTTTCAGCGACTTCCTTGATCATGGCAGCGCCCATGTTCTCAAAGGCATTCTCAAGTTCGATCTCCTTGGCAACAGACACACCGTCCTTGGTGACTGTCGGGGATCCGAATTTCTTGTCGAGGATAACATTGCGCCCCTTAGGACCCAGTGTCACCTTGACGGCCCGGGCGATCTGCTCGACGCCGCGCAACAGGGAACGACGACCTTCATCATCGAACTGCAAAATCTTAGCACCCATGTTCCTACCTCCTGATTATTGAATGATATACCCTAAAACCATTACTTAATGATCGCCAAAATTTCATCTTCACGCACGATGAACACGGAATTGCCTTCCTTGTCCTTGTGCTCAGTACCGCTGTACTTGCCGTAAAGGACAACATCGCCGACCTTGACTTCAAGTGCCTGCACCTGACCGTTGTCGAGCGTCTTGCCGCGACCAACAGCGAGGACTTTGCCCTCCTGGGGCTTTTCCTTGGCGGTTTCAGGAATATAAATTCCGCCCGCCGTCTTTTCCAACGCGTCCAGCGGCTGGACAATGATACGGTCTGCCAAAGGTTGTAAC
>JBAXBM010000003.1:0-30101 GCA_037141995.1 Candidatus Omnitrophota bacterium | reverse complement strand
AGACGAACCGGCGACAAGCCGAACCACAAGCGTCTGGGGGTTTTTCTTTGCCCGCGAGCCCGGCGCCCCGCATCCGTCCCCGGACTTTCTGGTTCGAGTATTCCTACTACACCGTGACGATTGGCGATGAGCAGAGGTTTCATTTCGGCATCAGACCCCAGGATCTCAAGGATCAGGAGTCAATCCGGAAAAGGGACTGGGACCGGTGTGGGCGGCTTTACGATGTGTCTCCGGCATTGAGAAAACAGAGGTAGCCAATGACCAAAGAAGAGATCATTCAAAGGGTTTTGCATTTATTTATTGTTGAAAAGTTCAATAAAAGGCGGATTGCGCGGCAGCTTAATATTGATCGTGGGCGTGTGCTAAGAATCATCCGGCAATCAGGTGAGCCCCTGATAGCGCCCAGTAAGAAAAATAATCTGGATCAATTTATGTCTTTGATTGGTCAATGGTATCAACAGTATCCCAAATTAAATGCCTGGCAAATTTATGAACGTTTGAAGGTTTGCGGCTATTTAGGTGGGTATACCAGCGTTAAGTCGGCGACGATGGAATACCGAAAAGTTATAAAGACAGCTTATCATCCCTTGATTTTCAATCCTGGTCAGGAGGCACAGGTGGACTGGTTCTTTTTCAAGCATGAACAACTTGGGAAAGTGGCAGGATTCTTATACGTGTTGTCATATTCTCGTTATGCCTGGGGTATATTTTATCAACGTTCGTCGATGGAGTTCTTCTTATCAGGGCATCAAGAATGTTTCAAACACATCGGTGGGTTGGTGCATGAACACAGGTATGACAATCTTAAGAGCGTTGTCACTCGGCGTGATGCTGATGATATTAATTATAACGCGCAGTTTATGGATTTTGCGAGGTTCTATGGATTCTCGCCACGCGTATGCAATCCGTATAGCGGTAATGAAAAGGGCCGCGTTGAAAGGATAATCCGCGATATACGCCGCTTTTTAGTGACGGAAACGTTCACGGATTTAGTTGATTTAAATCGCAAATTTCATGCTTGGCTTGAGAAGCGTAATAATACGGTTCATCGTAGCACAGACCAAACACCGAATACCATGCGCATGCACGAGCGTTTATTAAAAGCCCCCGTCAAAGATTATGATGTCAAACGCATCATCCTGGTAAGGATATTCAAGACGGCATTGATTGAATTTGAAACGAACCGCTATCCGGTGCCGACGAGCTGTGTTGGAAAAATGGCCGAACTGATTGTGTATATCACGCGCATTGAGGCGTGGCTTCACGGGCAAAAGATAGCAACACATAAGCGTTGTTTTGACCGAAAGCAAATGATTCAGAATCCACTGCACTCTGAAGCGTTGCTTAACCGATCTCCAAAGTTTAGGTTGCAACGTGTGTTGCAAGTGATCCAACAGATGGATGTGGCTTTTAAAGCATTTCTTGAGAAATGTGAAGACAGCGACGAACAAATGATAGCAGCATATCAAATTTATCAATTAATGCGCCAATACTCACGGGCCGTTGTTTTGTCAGCCGTACGAGAATTAAATAGCATGAATAACTTCAAGATTGGTGCATTGATGAGTATTTTGCGTCTGCCTGAGGCACAAGAACATCCGTCCGTGTGGCCAAAAGATTCACGGTTGTTAGATTTAAACTACGAAAAAAGGAATCTGAAAGATTATGACCCCGATACAAGAGATTTATAAGGCATTGGAATTTGTATCCAATGCGACGGCATTAACCAAGGTACAGTCAGAGACAATAGCTCCAATTCTTGAAACAGAAATTAATATGCGTGAAGAGCGGCATATTCGTCACTTGCTGCATCGCTCTGGCTTAAAGCCGATCAAGAAGATTGAAGATTTTAGCTGGGACTTTAATATGAAAATTGATCGTGATGGCATCACGCGTATGATTGAAACGTCCTGGCATAATGATGTCAGGAATTTTACTTTGATTGGGCCAAGTGGGGTCGGCAAAACACACTTGGCTAAAAGTGCTTGCTATAAAGCCATTTTAAATGGAATCCCTGCGACGTTCATTACCTGCCACGATCTGATCATGAAATTGAAAGAATCCCGCAATAGATCTGCAGCACTTAATTATTACGCAATGGTGAAGTTGTTATGCATCGACGAAATCGAATATATTTTCCCTGAAGCAAAAGATGCCAATGAACTCTTTCAGATCATCTCAAAACGATCAGAATTAACTTCCACAATCATTACGACAAACATAATCCCGTCGCAGTGGGGAAAAATCTTCGAGGCGGCTACAGCCACGGCCATACTGGATCGGTTGAGTTACAACGGAATATTTATTACCTGCGAAGGAAAATCTTATCGAAGTAAGAAATGATTAATTTCTGCGCGTCGCGCCTATGTCATAAAGTCATGATCAGGAGGAGTGTTTTTATCTTTTAGCCTTACTGTGCGCTAATTTATGCCAAACGCAAATGCATCACCGCCATAGAGTGCTGTATTTTTCCGCCGCTAACAGATGTTTATAATAGCCGCTCTTGGATACTTCCAAGACCTGGCACATTTTCTGAATCGAAAAGGCAGAGCGGTTCGCCTTAATAAATGCATACTTCATTTCGACGGTACTGAGAAGATGGTCACTGCTTTTTTTAAGATGTCGCGCTCCAGCTTGGCATCTGCCAATGTTAATCGCCTAATCGTTGTTAGTCCAAGGTGATAAAGTCTGGGGTCATTGACCTCCATGCTTTGTTCGATCTTGCGCAGGGAGGCTCTGTTTGCGGCTTGGGCAAATATGAGCGTTACCAGCTGTTGCCAGCAATCAAACGGCTTCACATAGCGATTACCGCCATGTTCTCTTACGATATTTTCAAAATCATGTCTCGGAATAAATTTTAGCAAGTCGTGAATGAGCGTGTTAGAATGTGCCATAGGGGATCCTCCTCGGGCCATGGTTGTCTTAGCAACGCCATGTTACCACGATGGATGTGATCCCTTTATTTTTTTACCGGACAGGTGTGGTCCCGGAATGAATCCCGCCATTGACAAATCCCACTTTATATAGTAACCTTGGTTACAGTAACGGAGGTTACAATTATGAGATTCTATGGCCGGCAGCAGGAACTGGCAGAGCTGAACAAGTTGATGGGGCAGACCAAGGGCGGATCGCGTATGGCGGTCCTGACTGGCCGCAGGCGCGTGGGGAAGACGCTGCTGTCCCTGGAGTTCGCCAAGGACAAGAAGCACCTGTACCTTTTCGTAGCCAAGAAGTCCGAGGCGTTGCTTTGCGAGGAATACGTCGTGGAGATCAGGCGGCTGTACCCGGATGCGCCCGTGATCGGGAACATCCGCGCCTTTCCGGATGTCTTTCAGCTTTTGCTCCAGATCGCCAAGGATGAACCGCTCACGGTCATCATCGACGAGTTCCAGGAGTTCTACAACATTAACCCGTCCGTTTATTCCGAGATTCAGAAGCTCTGGGACCTGAACAAGGCCAAAAGCAAACTGAACGTGATTTGCGTCGGCTCGGTGTATTCCCTGATGCACAAGATCTTTGAGGGGTCCAAGGAGCCGCTGTTCAACCGGGCGGATCGGATGTTCATGATCAAGCCGTTCTCGATCGGCACCATGGCCAGCATTTTGCGGGACTACAAGATAAAGAACACATCCGTGCTGTTCGACTACTACCTCTTTACCGGCGGCAGTCCGAAGTACATCGATCAGCTGGTGGAGAACGAGGCGTTCACGTTCGAGAAGATCCTGAACTTCGCGGTTGAGGCCAACTCGCCGTCTCTGAGCGAAGGCCGGAACCTTCTGATCGAGGAGTTTGGCAAAGAGTACGGGACGTATTTCTCTATACTTGAGCTGATCTCGGTCGGGAAGAACGGCCGGTCGGAGATCCAGTCGATCCTGGAGTCAGATGTCGGCGGGTACCTCGACCGGCTGGAGCGGGATTACGCTGTTATTGAGAGGTACAAGCCGGTGAACGCCAAGCCGAACTCAAAGGCGCAGAAGTATCGGATCGCCGACAACTTCCTGGCTTTCTGGTTCCGGTTTATTTACCGTAACCGGTCCGCGGTCGAGACTGGCAATTTTGAGTACATCAGGGACATCATCAGGCGCGACTATTCAACGTATGCCGGCCGCGTCCTTGAACGCTTTTTCCAGACGCTGTATGCCGAGACCGGTGAGTACAACCGCATCGGCTCGTATTGGGAGAAGGATGGCCAGAACGAGATCGATCTGGTGGCGATGAACGACATGAAAAAGAGCATGGTCATTGCCGAGATCAAGATGAATAAGGACCGGATCGACCTGGCGGGGCTCAAGGCCAAGGCCAAGGCTCTAGTCGCAAGCTATCCGAAGTACAAGGTTGACTGGCAGGCAATCGGGCTTGAGGATGTTGACCGTTTGATCAAACGGTAGGTAGTTTGGGCGAAACGCGCAGGAGCCAAGAGAAAAACCCCATCCTGATTTAATATCGGGGTGGGTTTTTTTCTTTGTAGTTCAATTATTTTTCCAGAATCCATATCGAGTCATTTGATTTACGGATTATAATAAACAAAATTCGTTAATTTGTTCAAGGCAGGGTGGATGGATCAGCCGGATCAAGATATTAGTTTTATGTTGCGCGCCCGTGACGGTGATGAGAAGGCGTTTGAGGCGCTTGTTGAACGGCATAAGACCCGCGTTTTTCATTTGGCCTATCGTTTTCTTGGTAATGCCACCGAGGCCCAGGATGCGGCGCAGGAAATCTTTGTTAAGATCTACCAAACCCGCCAAACTTACGAACCCACCGCAAAATTTACCACCTGGCTTTATACCATTGCGAAGAATACCTGTTTGAAATAGCTAGCTCGTGTTCATCCGACAATATCGTTGGATGAGGATATCGGGGCCGGTGATGATAAGGTTCAGCGCCAGGTCGCAGGCCCGAATAGGCCAACACCTTCTGAGCAGATGCTTCAGAGTGAAGAGGCTGCCGTAGTTCAATCGGCGTCGATGGGCTTCCTGAACAACAGCGCACGGTGGTTATTAAAGTAAAACGTGAATATCAGAACGGTATTACGGATATTAGGGTCTTGATGCCGGAGCATATGGAAAAAGGAAAGAAGTATAAGGTTCTTTATATTTTGCCTGTTGTTTCTCATGTAACCGATTTTTGGTGGAATAGCGGGCTATTGCAAGCGGTAAAATATGATGTGCATAACAAGTATAACCTCATTTGTGTTTATCCGACGTTTGAAAAGATGCCGTGGTACGGAGATAATTCAAAGGATTTAAGGATACGGCAGGAAAGTTTCCTGGTCAAGTTTGTCGTGCCGTTCGTAGACAAGCATTTTTCTACCATACAAGACGCTTCAGGGCGATATTTACTGGGTTTCCCGGCCTTGAGTGGCCGTGAACCAGACAACACGCAGTACTTCTTTCTATTGAAAAATGCGAGTTAAAAAACTTTACTTTAAATTGTAATCAATCGTCGAGAGGTGGTTATTTTGAGAAACATTCTTCTGCTTTTATTGATCTTTCTTGGTGTTCCTTCTGCTTCAGCGGAACTTAAGGGTGGTGAGGGTACATATTTTCAAGGCAAGGACGGTTGTTTTCTTTTGTATAACATGAAGACGGGGGCGTTCGAAAAGGTGATTGGAGAGGGGCGTTGTCGGGAGCGGTTTTCTCCATGCTCTACTTTTAAAATTCCTTTGGCGGTGATGGCGTTTGACGCTGGCATTTTGAAGGATGAGAGTGAGGTCCTCAAGTGGGACGGGAAGAAGAATCCCAGGGAAGTCGCCAATCATGACCATAATGCCAGGACCTGGATGCAGGATTCCATTGTATGGTTTTCTCAAAGGTTGACCCCCCGCCTTGGAGAAACAAGATTCAGAAAATATTTGCACGCTTTTCATTATGGCAATAAAGACATATCAGGCGGGTTAACCCAGGCCTGGCTGGTGCCACCGGATGCTAAAGGTCCGGCGTTGAAGATTTCCGCGTATGAACAGGTGGTGTTCATGAAGAATCTTTGGACGAATAAATTGAAGGTGTCACCCCATGCCATGACAATGACGAAAGATATCACCTATCTTGAAACTTCGCCCAAGGGGTTTAGATTGAGCGGTAAGACAGGATCAAATTCTTATGATAGTAATATGAAAATTAGGATTGGTTGGTTTGTTGCTCATATTGATAATGGGACTAAAGAGTATATTGCTGTCGCGAATTTTACTGACCGCCTGCCGACAGACGAGACGTCTTCAGGTGGCCCCAAGGCTAAAGAGATAACCAAGAAGATATTGGATGATCAGGGATTGTGGTAAGGAAATTTAAAATTGGCACTCGAATGTGTTTTCGTTGGCGCAAGATTTTGGCATAACCTTCTCCTGGAAGGTGGAAGCTGCCATAAATGTGCATACTTGCGTAAAGATGGAATAATATCTAAACTAAGTTCTGACAAAAGGCGCTTCTGAGGGAATAATGATTTTTAAATATGAGGAGATGATGATGAAAATATTGCTGGTGAACGGAAGCCCGCATGACAAGGGCTGTACTTATACGGCATTGGAAGAGGTTGCTAAAACATTAAATACGGAAGGGATTGCGACAGAGATATTTCAAATCGGAAAGAAGCCTCTATCTGGATGCAATGCATGTTACAGTTGCCAGAAACTTGGCCGGTGTGTTATGGTTGACAGGGTCAATGACTTTCTGGGCATTGCCGGTGATGCCGACGGATTTGTATTTGGTTCCCCGGTCCATTATGCTTCAGCAGGAGGCGCGATCACGTCGTTTATGGACCGTGTTTTCTTTGCCGATATGCTCACCGGCAAGCGATCCTTCTATTTGAAGCCTGCGGCGGCTGTTGTTTCTGCCAGAAGGGCGGGGACTACCGCAACGTTCGACCAGCTCAACAAGTATTTCACCATTTCGGAAATGCCGATTATCGCATCACAGTATTGGAACATGGTGCACGGCCGTACACCCGATGATGTTAAGAAGGACCTGGAAGGGTTGCAGACCATGCGCGTATTGGGCAAGAACATGGCCTGGTTCCTGAAATGCAAAGAGGCCGGCATCAAGGCCGGGATCACTTTTCCTGCAAGGGAAGAGCGTATTTTTACGAATTTTATCCGCAATGATGAAAATCAGAGAGATTAATGCAGGGGCAAGACAATCCGCATTATTACCTTTTGCCCATAAAATTGGCGTGACCTCAGCATCCGCTGGGATTGTAGGGTGATTAAAATAAATGTAATTTGCCACAGTGATTATAAATGGGGTGGGTATGGATAGAATTGAAATTAAGTGTGTTAATGATGGAAGCCGTTTTTTATTCTTCGACAGGAATAAAGATGGCTGGACAACTGAAATCAATGGCAATGGAATAACAGCGAAGCTTAAGGTGTCAGATTATATAGCCAATCCATCTGAATTTTTTTCTGAGATTGCCGGTCAATGGCGGGGTTGGGAGGGCATTAAAAGTTATCAGTCTTTAGAGGGTGAGTTAATGATACAAGCAACGCATGATAAGAAGGGCGCGGTGCTTTTAACAGTCATTTTGTCTCCGAATGATGGAACTGATGATTGGAAACTACAGCATTGTTTTAATCTTGAACTAGGCCAGCTGGAAAGAATTTCTCAAGAAATGAAAGCGTTCTTTAAGTAAGTTTCATGTTTTTTGACGATGTGTGACGGTTAGGTTTTTGGGCAGAAAATGTGCTTAAGCAGGAGCATACTTTCGGTGTAAAACATTATCAAACCGGGTGGTAGGGGGCCTATTCTTTCAAATCCCATCACCATTGACATGAAGAGGGAATGATGGTCAGGAAAATGAATAAAATTATTACGGGTATTTTGATCCTATTTTTTTCGGTTTCGTCGGGTTTTTGTCAAACCGCGAAGCCGGGTGTCACGCCGCGATCTAGCCGGACGGCAGATAAAACCTTTCCGCTGTACACTGTCAGTATCACTGAAAGGGGTAAGGAACGGATTTGTGAACAGCAGCTTGATTTTGTTTTGAAAGAACTTGGGAATCTTTCCCAAAAACACCCGGTTTTAGCGGATTTTGATAAAGGGGTTGCTGTTCAGAAGGAATTTGTTGAAAGTGAAAATGGGATGTACTACGGAGTAAGTTTCACAAATAATTTTGCGTTTTCAATGCTGCCCGCCACAGCTCTCGATGCTAAGCGTTCCTTTGTCGGGATTAATTTTTCATTAAGAACAGGGAAATATAGTGGTCAGGCGGACATGACACCCTTGCCGTCGGGGATTACGATTTTTGATCAAGTGGTTTCTGACGACAAGGCTTTAGAAAAAGAAATATACGGCATTCTTGAAGAAGCAAAAAGAAAAGTCATGGAGTGGGAGAAAGAAAAAATTCGTCAGGGTTATTTATGCAATTCAGATGAAAATTGTAAGGGTATTGATTGTTCAAAGTATGATACCCTCGATCCAAGGGAAGAAAAACTTGTGCCGCGGTGTATGTTGGGCAAGTGTAAATGTTTTTCCATGCCTGATATTTAAAACAGAATTGCTGTTTTGCTTGTTTGTATTTCAATTCGC
This sequence comes from Candidatus Omnitrophota bacterium, assembly GCA_037141995.1. Classification (GTDB taxonomy): domain Bacteria; phylum Omnitrophota; class Gorgyraeia; order Zapsychrales; family Fredricksoniimonadaceae; genus Fredricksoniimonas. The sequence goes on along the minus strand of JBAXBM010000003.1, from coordinate 21,582 downwards.
TGAGGATTTATTCGCCGGAGTATTGGGGCGTCAGTGAAATTAACGCGCGATCCGGGTTTAATTATGAATTTATTTAAGATTTCTTCCCGATGGATAGCGGTTCAATTACGACGAGCTGTTTTGGCGACTTGTCCTCAAAAGACATATCAGGGATTTGTGCTTTATGCTGCCGAGGATGAAGAAGAATTTTTCGATATGACGATCAAGGCTTTAAAGAAGATTGAAAATGTTGACACACGACGGTATAAACGGGTTAAGAAGTATATTAATAGCATAGCGTATGCCAAATCGGGTGAGGATGCATATATAACGGAGCTTCGCGCTTTCTTTGTTGATACATTTCAGAAAGATATTGAAGACTTTGCTTGCGGCATTGTTCATGAAGCAATGCACGGCTATTTAATGTCAAAGGGCTTTTCTTATGAAGAAGCGACCGCTGAACGGCATGAACGTATCTGTGTCCAAGAACAGATTGCCTTCTTTAAGAAGGTTGTGGCGACAAGAGATATTCCTGACAAAGAGAGGGAAGCGCAAGTTGAATCTTACAGGAACAGGCATATCAATTTTTTGAAAGATCGTTGGTGGAATCCCAATATCCAAAGAGAAAAGAAGATTAACCGGCTTAAGTCAATTTTTTTTAGAAAGTATATTCACCAGGAGCATGATGCCAATGGTCGTTTGATATTTGAATGTCAGGTGATTAACGGCAAGAAAAATGGGTATTTCAAATTGTTAGATGAAGATGGGGCCCTGGCAATGGAGGGGAACTATGTTAATGACCAGTTCGACGGGATTATTAAAGAATATTACCCGGGTGGTAGCTTAAAAGTTGAATGTTGCTGGTTGAAAGATGAGATGGACGGTGATTGTAAGTCTTTTTTTGAAAATGGAACGCTTAAAGATGCGGGAACATATAAGAATGGACATGCGCATGGCGTGCATCTGTATTTTAAAGAAGATGGAAGTTTAATTAAAGAAGCTGTTTTTGAGAATGGAGATGTTGTCGACCCGGTAAAGAAACAAATATAAGGGCACATATTTGTCGTCGAATGGAAGGGTTGAGGTTGGGGCTGGAGTTATCGATATTGACGTTGACCAAAGCAAGATTTGATGTTTTTTGAGGGTGCCGGGATATCTGTAACTTGCTGTGTTATAATATTTTCCTATGTCATTAATCGTCAAAAAAGTCCAGGTTTTATCATTACACGCGCCGCTGTGTTCGCCTTTCCGTATTGCGACGGGACAGCATGATGCGTTGGAGAATGTGCTGTTGCGCATTGAGCTCGTCGACGGTATTGTCGGGTTCGGCGAGGCGGCGGTGGCGACGCATATTACCGGAGAGACCATTGCGCGGACAACCGATAACCTCAAAGAATCCGGGGCGGCATTGGTCGGTGAGGATATTGCGGATTACAGGTCGCTTTTATATTCATTCCAGGAGCGGTTTAACGGGAATCATGCGGGGCTGGCGGCTTTTGAAATGGCGGTGCTCGACGCGTTCTGCTGTTCCATGAAGATCCCCTTATGGCGGCTGTTTGGTGGTCGTCCGGCGAAGATGTCGACGGATATTACCGTGGTGATCGGATCGGTGGAGGAAGCGGAAGCCTGGACGAAAGATTTTTACAAGCGGGGGTTTCGGTCATTTAAAGTGAAAGTCGGGCGTGATCCGGACTTGGATATCGAGCGGGTGAAGATGGTGGTTAAGTGCGCGCCCAGGGCATCTATTATTTTGGATGCGAATCAGGCGTTTTCGGCGAGCAGCATGTTGAAGTTCTTGAAAGCATTAAAGGCAAAAGGAATTTGTCCGGCGTTGCTGGAACAGCCGGTGGCAAAAGCGGATTGGGATGGGTTAAGGGAGTTAACGCGTGTGTCCGGCGTCCCTGTGTGTGCGGATGAAAGCGTTGGCTCATTGGCTTCGGCGGTGTTTGCGCTGAAAACGGGCGCGGTCAACGCGGTTAATATCAAGTTGATGAAAAGCGGATTCCTGGAGGGCGCGGCTATCGCGCGGTTGGCGCAGGCCAGGGGCGCGAAGCTCATGATGGGGGCGATGATGGAGAGTGCGCTTGCTATTACAGCGGGAGCTCATTTGGCCGCAGGGCTCGGCGGGTTTGAGTTTATTGACCTGGATACGACGTTTTTTATTAAAGGCCCGCACGCACGTTCACCGTATTTGAATGCCAAGGGGCAGTTTGATTTATCTAAAGCTAGCGCCGGGATAGGCGTGAAGGTGATTCAATAATATTAATTGAGAGCGTTATGATGCTGGCAGGAATAGGGTTGGATGTTCTTATTCTATTAGGGATTGAAGGCGTTGTCCTCTGGGCCGCGCGGAAAAAGCGTTTTGAATGCGTGTTTAATATTCTTCCGTCTGTATTCTTCATTTATTTCCTGCCGATGTTAGCGTCTACTTTTGGTCTGATTGATTCCAAAGCGCCGATCCTTGGCGTTATCACGACGCATATTCTGCCGATGGCATTATTTTTATTGCTGGTGACCGTGGATTTGCGCGCGGTTTTTCGGCTGGGCGCTAAAGCGCTGGGGATGTTTTTTATCGGCAGTGCGGGTGTGATGGTGGGCGCGGCGCTCGCATTTGTTCTGGTGAAACAGTGGGTCGGGCATGAATTCTGGGCGGGGTTTGGCGCGTTGTCCGCATCCTGGACAGGAGGAAGCGCCAACATGATCGCGGTCAAGGAGGCGTTGAACGTTCCTGACAAAGTTTTCCTGCCGATGGTGGTGGTCGATACGGTGGTACCGTATGTGTGGATGGGATTATTGATCGCGGCGGTGAAATGGCAGCCGGCGTTTGACCGCTGGAATCATGCGGATCGTGCGTTGCTTGATGAGCTGAAAGTCCGGGCTGAGGGAGCGGGCGCGGTTCAGGCACGATTATCCCTTTTTAAGGGATGCCTGCTGCTCATGTGTGCGTGGGCGGCCGGAACGTTGGCTCAGCTGGCCGCCGGGTATTTACCGGTGATTAAGGATGTCATAAGCCCGTATGCCTGGACGATCATGATTGTCAGTATCCTGGGGCTTGCCTTGTCCCTGACGCCCGTGCGGAAGCTTGAACATGCCGGAGCCACGCCGGTGGGTTATGGGTTATTGTATCTGGTGCTAACCGCTATCGGTGCCAAGGCATCATTGTCACATCTGGGGGCGTCGGTGATCCTGATTGTCGCCGGGTTTGTTATTATTGCTGTTCATGTGGTATTTTTATTCATTGGCGCAAGAATTTTCCGGGCACCGTTATTCCTAGTGGCAGCGGCCAGCCAGGCGAATATAGGCGGTGTGGCCTCTGCCCCTGTGGTGGCGGCAGTGTATGAACCGGGGCTCGCGTCAGTAGGTTTATTATTGGCGATCACAGGGAATATGGCGGGAACTTATCTGGGGATATTATGCGCACAATTATGCCGTCTTTTTTCGGCTTGACTGTTTGTCGAGCGGCAAGGGCTTCAGATGAAAGGCAGAGATTGTAATTTTAACAAAACGTTTTCGTATGAGCAAGGTTACAAACATAAAAAGTAAGTTAAATATTCTTGATAGTTTATTCTTTTTAATAGGCATTGAAAACTTTATTTGGTTTGCGGTTCAATAAAGCGCTTACCCATGTCAGGGCATGTGCTGGGGGCCTTTTGAAAGGATTTTACCGGACTTAATTCTGTCGATTGTTTTTATTGGGGCGGCATTGTTAAGTATGTTTGCCAAGTTTCCCGAAACTTTTGGGGAGATATTGCCGTTTATATATTTTCTTATTGAGGCATTGATTTGCTGGTGCCTCCAGATACCCACGTTTCTTGGCAGCTGTCAAAGTTCTAACCATGTTCTTTTTGGCATTATTTTGATTATGCACGACAGTCTTCTGGCAACATGCTGTTTGGTTATTAAAGTAAAGGATTTGCTTTGGAAGTAGGCAGATGATGTCAGGTTTTATTTAATGCATAATCAAGGTGTCGTTCCGGGAGTAAATTTTTACAACAGAGGAGGGGCAGATGGGTCATGAAGTCGAAATAAACGGACAAAAGCTTAAATGTTCAGTTTGCGGTGAGGGGCAGTTTTCAAAACGCAGCAGTCTGTTGAATACGAGAGGTTTAACTTTCTTAAAACTCGATTGGGCCAATCAATCAGCTGATAATTACATTTGTGAGAAATGTGGTTATATCATGTGGTTTATTCAAAAATAAAGGATAGAGTTACAGAAGAAAAAAGGTGAACAAAAAATGAAAGGCTATTTATGAAAACGCACAGGATCCTTTGGTATATTTTTCATCCGAATTTTGCTCAATCCCGCGGCAACAGGATTATTTATGAAACTGTCAAGGGTATGGAGGGCGTGACCTTCCGTCTTATGGATGCTGTTTATCCGGATGGCGCGATCGATGTAAAAAAAGAGCAGGAGCTCTTGCGGGCCCATGACCTGATTGTTTTTCAGCATCCATTCTATTGGTATTCATCGCCCGCATTATTTAAGCAGTGGCAGGATAGTGTCTTGGAATATGGCTTTGCCTATCCGCCCAAAGAGGGGAAGGCCCTGCATGGCAAGCATTGGCTTTCGGTGACGACGACCGGGGGGCCGCAGTGGGCGTATGCTTCGGGTGGTTTTAATAATTTTACGATGTCCGAGTTGTTGCGGCCTTTTCAGCAGACAGCGTATCTGTGCGGGATGCGCTGGATGGCTCCTCGCGTTCTTCATGGTGTTCTTCCGGGGGATCATGAGGGGGTCAAGGCTGCGACAGATGAACAGGTCAGGGCATTTGCGAAAGAGCTCAAGAGCTTCCTGGAAAAGTATGACTTGAATGAACGGCATAGCCTTGAGCCGGTGGTATCACGGCATAGCCTGTAATGAAATTGAAGTTATTAAAGTCAGTGAAACAGCACGTCTAACTTAAAAACCTGCTCATTGATTTGGGGAAGGACGGGGCAGTATTTATTTTCAGTAGGAGATTTAGCCTGTGCGCGACATTAATAAAGGGCAGATTACAAACTTTGATTATCTTATCGTTATCATTTGCGTGCCGATTACTTTGATATTTCTGACAGTTTTTTGTCATTTCTTTTTACCTCCTTTAGAAAAGACATTCGGTTATTGTAGTTTTGGTTCTTTTGGTTTGATACTGTTTGGTTTTTTTGTATCGCTTTTCTTCTTTGCGAAACCTGTTAAAAGTATACGCCGTGATGAGTTGAGGAAACATCCTAATCGGGGGAAGAATTATTTCTTTGATATTGTTGAAGAGGCAAGGCAATATGGCTGGAGTTGTCAGGAAAGTGACCGCTATCAAATTTGTGTTAAAGGCTCCTTAGGCACGCAGCAATTCAAAATATTCGCATCGTATAAGTTTGAAGGTTCGAGCAGCGGGCGAATGCCTCGGTATAGGAGTGAAAATATTTCTATTGCGGTTCCAATTATGAAAAGTCCGGATTTTTACCTCACGCAAGGCAATTTACCGGGTTTGCTGGGGGAGCGGATTATTAAGATTCAAAATTTTTCGTTGCAGAAAGTAACGGCTATAGGAGACAGCAATCAGCATATAGAAAATTTTCTGCAGGGCAATAAAAATACTGTTGAGCAATTATTCGGCGGGGAAGGTTCGGGCGTATGGTTATCGGATTTGGTTTTTGAAAAGAATACGATGGAGGCGATTATCGGCAATGACACGAATGATCAGGGGCGGACAGAAATATACAGAATTGTTACAATGCTTTGTCAGTTGAGTGAAAGTTTTAATAAGATATAAGTAGTTAACTAATGATAAATAACCAGTGCCAGGTTGCACGCAATTATGATGAATAAATAAGTCGCGGTGTAATTCATATTTTTGATGTTATTAGGGGTTTGATCGACAGGAGATATTATTTCAATTTATGTTTGTTAGGATAGCGGAAACATTAGTATTTCAAACTATGAGAGAAGAAATTAAAGCATCGATATTAATTGTTGATGTGGCCATCCTAAGATGATGGAATTTCGAAATTTTTCGAATAATTTCCTGAATCAGTCGATGCGTGGGCAGGACAAAGAGAATTGGGATAATTTTGTACATTAAGTAGAAATTTTTTAGCCGACATTCTTAACGTTACCATTAAGTATAATTAATAAATCACAAAATTATGGCATCCCCGTTGCTTTTTTACATATTTCTTGTCTTATTACTTGCAGGATGTGCTGTGAACAGTGCTTCCCGCGATGATGGTTTTTCTTCAAGAGCCTCGGTTCTCTGGTTTCTGAAAGACCTGCTGTAAAGATAGCTTATCAGAGTCAACGTGTGAGGAACGGTTACGATGGTGATGCAGTGGTCAAAAGCCGAATTGATGTATTGCTGGGAAGTGCCGCTTCAATTTCTTCGGAAACAATAACGCATAATTTGTACCCTGGTGGAGACGTCTTTTTTTTGTCTCCTCGTTGGTCACAGGATGGAGATAGACTTGCATTCGTGGGAGTTGTTCCAGCCCACGGAAGTAAACTGCTTCAAAGCAAGACGTGGCTGGAAGTTTATCTTTATAATGAACGGAAGGCGATGGCAGAGAAAATTTATTCGAGAACTTTAAGTAGCAATGAAGCCTTATGTGGAGTTTTTGAAGGAATCCCTTTGCGTTGGTTGAAGGATGGTCGCCGTGTCATGTTGTATACGCAGATGTGCAGTGCCGGTGGCCCCGCCATGTTATGCATTGATGTTGATGAGCGTAAAGAAATTCCATGCGGGGAGTCATTTCGTGATAATTTGCTTACAGCATCGCAAGAAACACAATCTCCTGACCAGAGGTTTGAGGTTGCTGTTAAGTGTGCATTAATAACACCGCCGCCGCATCCTTCTTATACGCCTTTGGATTATTGGTATTATAGGGAACCTGGCTGTAAAACGACCGTGATAGAGAGACGGAATGGAATGAAGAAGAAACTCCGGTACAGTAGCAAAGAGTTTTTTTGGGACAAGAGGAGCCAATATCTTTCTTTGTTAAGCGGTGAAAATAATATATATATTGTTGACGTGCTTGATAAAAAGATGCCCATTTCAAAAAGAAAAGGTGCTAACTTGGATATTTTTCCCAGATATTAAATTATAGAAATTGTCGAACAGATTTTAACTTTCGCCCTCTAGTCACCCTATTGGGGCAGTCCTTGTTACTCGACGAAAGAACGAGAAAAAATGAGTGATCTCGCCAAACTTTTGTGCATTAATGAATTGTGTCATCATTCATAAACCTGATGTTCTTTGGTGTTGTTCTCGCTGGCGGAGAACATCATCAATCCTCGCAATCCGGGTTTAACGTGAAGGTATGGTTTGAACATTAATAAAATTTTATAAAAGGAGAAATTTAATGGGGATGAATGTATCTGGCTATGGGGCAAAGGCCGCCAGGATGAAGTTGGCGCCGTTAAGTTTTACCCGGCGGGATCCCCGGGATAATGATGTGGTGATCGATATCCTTTATTGCGGTGTATGCCATTCGGATCTGCATCAGGTCCGTGATGACTGGGGAAAGGGTATTTATCCGATGGTGCCGGGGCATGAAATCATCGGGCGGGTGATCAGCGCGGGAAAGAAGGTCAGGCGGTTGAAGGCCGGCGATCTGGTTGGTGTGGGTTGTATGGTTGATTCCTGCCAGCACTGTGAACCCTGCGAACAGGGGCTTGAGCAGTATTGTGAGGAAATGCCTACGTATACTTATAATGTGCTGGATCGTCATGACAAGCTCCCCGCCTACGGCGGGTATTCTGACAAGATTGTTGTTGCGGACAAGTTTGTTGTGAAGATTCCCAAGGGCCTGGATTTAAAGGGGGCGGCGCCTCTTTTGTGCGCCGGGATTACAACCTGGTCTCCATTGCGCCACTGGAAGGTGGGAAAAAAGAGTAACGTGGCTGTCGTTGGCCTTGGCGGCCTTGGCCATATGGCGTTGAAATTCGCCAAAGCGCTCGGCGCGGAGGTAACGCTTATCACCCGTTCGCCGGGCAAGGAAAGTGACGCGCGCCGTTTGGGGGCGCGACAGGTGGTCCTTTCTGCCGACAAGAAGCAGATGGACGCGGTGAAAGGCACATTTGATCTTATTATTGATACGGTGCCGTATGCCCATGATCTTAATCTGTATTTACCGGCGTTATCGATCAGCGGCACACTGGTTCTGGTTGGTTTCCTGGGTGACGTGAAGCCGATGCTGAATACGGTTCCATTAATTATGGGACGCAAATCAGTGGCCGGTTCTGTTATCGGGGGGATGGCGGAGACGCAGGAAATGCTTGATTATTGCGGCAAGCACGGGATCATTTCAGATGTTGAAGTCATTAAAATCCAGGACATTAATAAAGCGTATGAACGCATGCTGAAAAGCGATGTAAAATACCGTTTTGTGATTGATATGGCGTCGCTGAAAGCATGATCGGATTTTTATCGGCGGGATGCCTTGACAGGCAACCGACCGGTCGGTATACTTATATTCAGGATTGGGAAAAATGGCTTTAAAGAAATAGGAGGCGCCGATGTCCAGAAAGAGTGCAAGAGATCGGATCCTTGACGCTGCTGAAGCGGTTGTTCTGGATAACGGCGCGGCGCATATGTCGCTGGACATGGTGGCAAAAAAGGCCGGGGTCAGCAAAGGCGGCCTGATGTACCATTTTCCGGCTAAGGATGAACTTCTCAAGGACATGATCGGCCGCCTGCTGGCGGAGTTTTATGGGGAGCGTGAAAAGAAGTTTAAGGGATTAAAAGAGGGTAAAGGCCGTTTGCTCAAAGCCGAGATCCTGGCGGTTTTGGATCCTAATGAACGGCGGGATCGGATGGCCCTTTCGATCCTGGCTGCTGTGGCACAGGCGCCGTATCTTTTGGAACCGCTGCGTCAGGCGCACCGGGAACATTTGGACATGCTGGTCAAGTCCGGTCTTCCGTTTGATGAGGCCGCGGTTGTGTCACTGGCTTCAGACGGGATGATGTTCCTGGAGTTATTGCATTTGTCGCCTTTCAGTTCTTCTCAGAGAGAAAAGATCAAAAAAACCATGTTGCGGCTGATTGATGAAATGGAGACCGGGAACAGGTGATGATGAAAAGATACCGGATAATTTTTGTTGTGGCGATGCTGCTGGGCGTTTACGGGTGTTCCGCGGGGCCTGACTTTTCAGGAGGCCGGTTGCCACGCGTTAGTGCTTATACCCCGGCGCCCTTGGCGGCGCAGACGGTTTCGGCTTCGTCTAAACTGGGTGACGCGCAGACATTTGTGAATGGGGCAGAGATTCCGGAGCAGTGGTGGTCGCTGTTTAAATCCAAAGAATTGGATGCGCTGATCCGGGAAGCCCTGGCCGCCAATCCGGCATTGCTGGCGGCGGAGGCCGCGCTCCGTCAGGCCCAGGAAGAGGTGAATGCCAGGACCGGCGAGGTGTATTATCCCGGGGTTTCTTTGTCAGCGGGGTCATCACACCAGAAGGTGTCTCCTGCCGCTAATGGTTTGTCTGGAGGGAAGGCAAGTATTTTTGACCTGCATCATGCCTCTGTTGCCGTGACGTATGTGTTTGATTTCTTCGGCGGGTCCCGGCGTGAAATTGAAGCTTTTAAGGCTAAAGTCGATTATGAAAAGTTTCGCCTTGAAGGAGCCTACTTGTCGCTCAGCGGGAATGTCGTCACGGCTGTGATCCAGGAAGCCATGCTGCGTGAACTTTTAACAGCGGCTGCGGAGATCGTTGCCAGCCAGGAAAAGCAGGTGTCGCTTTTAGAGAAGCAGCTGATGATGGGCGGGGCTTCGCGGGCTGATGTGCTCAGCCTTCGGGCGCAGTTGGAAGCGATGCGGGCAACCATTCCTGCTTATCAAAAAGACTTGAGCCGGACGCGGCATCAGCTGGCAGCTCTTTTGGGCAAAATGCCGGAAGATGCGGGGGGTGTTTCGGAATTTAATTTGGATGCGATGGCGCTTCCGACGGAAATTCCCGTGAGCTTTCCGGGCGCGCTGGCCCGTCAGCGTCCGGATGTCAGGGCGGCAGAAGCCCTTTTGCATGCGGCGAGTGCCGGTGTGGGTGTCGCGAGCGCGAACCTGTATCCCCAGGTTACTTTAAATGGTGCTTATGGTCCGGAGGCGGGGCATCTTGAGAAATTTTTTAATGGTGAAAGCCTGGTTTGGAATTTGGGAGCGGGTGTCACACAGCCGATTTTTAACGGCGGGGCTCTGCGTGCCCGAAAACGTGCGGCTCTTGCGGCATATGATCAGGCTGCCGCGCATTTCCGCGAGACGGTGATCGGCGCTTTTCAGAATGTGGCCGATGTGTTAAAGGCCCTGGAGGCGGATGCGTTGATCCTGAAGGCTCAATCTGAGGCGGCGGCGGCGAGCCGTGAAGCATTAATGATCGCGCGTGAGCAATTTAAGGTAGGGGCAGTTAATATTCTTTTTGTTTTGAATGCGGAGCGTCAGTATCAGGAAACCTGGATGAATCTCATCCGGGCGCAGGCAGCTCGCCTGGCGGATACCGCCGCACTTTTTCAGGCTTTAGGCGGCGGATGGTGGCATTCCGAAAATCCCGGAAACGGGATAGTGAAAGATTCCAAAGGAGAAGGTTTATGATAAAACGGATGATCATGATGCTGATGGCTGTCGGCGTCCTTTTCGGCGGTATTTTTGGATATAAGGCATTTATGAATGCCATGATGATGAAATATATGACGGCTGGAGACGTCAAGCCGGTGGCGGTGTCTTCGATGAAGATTGCTGAATATCCATGGCAGCCGCTGGTCAAGGCTGTTGGAAGTTTGCGGGCCGTGCGGGGGGTTGATGTTGCCAGCGAGGTATCCGGGATCGTTGAAGAAGTTGCTTTTAAATCCGGGGATATGTTAAAGGCGGGGGATGTTCTTGTCCGGCTCAATGCTGAAAGCGATCTTGCGCTGTTGAGGTCGCTCAAAGTAGGGGTGACCCTGGCGCAGACGGTGTACGATCGGGATGTCAAACAGCTTGCGGTTCAGGCCATCAGCCAGGCTGTTGTTGATGCGGATGAGGCGCAGCTCAAAAGCCGCCAGGCAGAACTGGCGCAGCAGCAGGCCCAGGTTGATAAAAAGACGATCCATGCACCTTTTGACGGCAAGGCCGGGATCAGCCGCGTGAATCCCGGGCAGTATCTCAATCCCGGCGAGAAGATTGTCACGTTGCAGGCGCTTGGTTCGATCCTTGTGGATTTTTACATTCCCCAGCAGGAGGTGGCGCGCGTTGCGGTCGGACAGAAAGTGGATGTGCTCGTCGATGCTTATCCTGAGAGGAAGTTTTTGGGTGTTGTGACGGTGATTAACCCCAGGGTTGAGGATGATTCCCGCAATGTGCTGGTGGAAGCGCTCATGGATAATGCCAAGAATGAGCTTTTTCCCGGGATGTTTGTTACGGCTGAGGTCGAAGCCGGCGCGGTCAATCAATACGTGACGATCCCGCAGTCTGCGGTTACTTTTAATCCTTACGGCGCGACGGTTTATTTTCTGGAGAAAAAGAATGGGGATAGCCAGGCGCCGGGTATGGTGGCGCGCCAGACATTTATTACGACCGGTGAAACGCGCGGTGATCAGGTTGCGGTTTTAAAGGGACTTAAAGCGGGCGATGAAATCGTGACTTCCGGGCAGATGAAGCTTAAAAACGGAAGCCCCGTCGTTGTGAATAATGAGGTGGTGCCTGCCAATGATGCGGCCCCGCAGCCTGTAGATCAATAAAGGGAAGAGTCGGATATGAATTTGACTGATATTTTTATCAAGCGTCCGGTTTTGGCGACGGTGGTAAGCCTGATGATCTTTATCCTGGGCATCCGGGCTATGATGACGCTGGGCGTTCGGGAATACCCTGAAACCCAGAATGCGGTTATAACCGTGACCACCGTGTATACCGGAGCTGATCCGGCTGTTGTGGCTGGTTTTATTACAACGCCTCTTGAGAATTCGATCGCGCAAGCCAATGGGATCGATTATCTCACATCTTCCAGCACGTCGAATGCCAGCGTGATCAAGGCTAATTTGCGTCTTAATTACGACGCCAACAAGGCCATGACGGAGGTCAATGCCAAGGTGAATGCGGCCTTGAATCAGCTCCCGCAGGAGGCGCAGCAGCCGACCATTACCATTGAAACCGGAGAATCCACGGATTCGATGTATATCGGGTTTTACAGCGATGTCCTGCCGACGAATAATATTACGGATTATCTGCTCCGCGTGGTTCAGCCTAAAATCCAGGCGGTGGAAGGTGTGCAGAAAGCCGAGATCCTGGGGGGGCGCCAGTTTGCCCTGCGCGCGTGGCTTGATCCGCAGAAGATGGCCGGTCACGCTGTGACGGCGGTGGATGTGACCAATGCGCTGGCTGCCAATGACTTTATTTCAGCCGTCGGGCAAACGAAAGGGCAAATGGTTTCTGTTGATTTGACGGCGGCAACGGGCCTGCACAGTGTCGAGGAATTCCGCAAGCTAGTGATCCGTTCGGTCAATGGCGCCAATGTTCGTCTTGGAGATGTGGCCAAGGTGACCCTGGGCGCCGAGAGTTATGATACCGCAGTGGCTTTTGACGGGGATAATGCGGTCTTTATCGGGATTAAGACAGCGCCGAGTGCCAATCTGTTGACGGTTATTGACGGTGTGCGGAAGGCTTTTCCGGAGATCCAGTCCCAGTTCCCGCAGGGCCTGCAGGGCCGCATCATTTACGATGCGACCAATTACATCAAAAGTTCGGTTCATGAAGTTGAAAAGACGCTGGTTGAGGCGTTACTGATCGTGACTTTTGTTATTTTCTTATTTTTAGGATCCTTTCGATCGGCGATGATTCCCATGCTGGCCATGCCCCTGTCCCTGATCGGCACTTTCTTTGTGATGCTTCTTTTGGGGTATACGATTAACCTTTTGACGCTCCTGGCTTTGGTTCTGGGGATCGGCCTGGTGGTTGATGATGCGATCATTGTGGTTGAGAATATTCACCGGCACATTGAGGAAGGGATGTCCCCTTTTGAGGCGGCGCTGAAGGGCGCGCGCGAGCTCACCGGCCCCATTATCGCTATGACGGTGGTGTTGATCGCGGTTTATGTGCCGATTGGGTTTATGGGGGGGCTGACAGGCGCGCTTTTTACCGAGTTTGCTTTCTCGCTGGCCGGAGCAGTCGCGGTATCAGCGGTGGTGGCGCTCACGCTGTCGCCTGTGATGTGTTCAGGTTTGCTCAAGCCGCACAACCCGGGTGCTCGGCGTTCCCTGACGCAGTTTATTGATGCGCAATTTGATCGTGTGCGCGCGGGGTATGAACATCTTCTTCACGGCACACTGAAATATGTGCCTGTGGTTGCGGTCTTTGCGCTGATCATCCTGGGCAGTAATTTCTTCCTGTATATTCAATCCAAGAGTGAGCTGGCGCCGCAGGAGGATCTGGGTTTTTTGATTTCTATTTATACGGCGGCCCCTAATGCGTCTTTAGGGCAGACGCAGTTGTATTCCAAACATGTCCATAAGCTTTTGGCTCAGCATCCTGAAATTGAACATGTTTTTCAGGTGGACGGCCTGGGCGCGACGAATGAGGGCCTGGCGGGCATGGTGCTTAAAACGTGGGAGGATCGTAAGAAATCATCGACGGCGTTGCAGGAAGAGGTTCAGCTGCAATTGGCCGGTGTGAGCGGTGTCAGTGGTGTTGTTTTTCAGCCTCCGGCTCTTCCCGGCGGCGGAGAAGGCATGCCGGTGCAGTTTGTGATTGGTACCACGGATTCTTCTGACAGGCTGAATGAGGTGTCGCAGGCGCTTTTGGAGAAAGCGATGGCCAGCGGGATGTTCATTTTCGCTGATACCGATCTCAAGATTGATAAACCGCAGGTCGAGATTGTGATCGATCGCGATAAGACGGCGCAGCTTGGACTTTCCATGCGTGATGTGGGCAGCGCCCTGGGGGCCATGCTGGGCGGCGGGTATGTCAATTATTTCAGCCTTTCGGGCCGGTCTTACAAGGTTATTCCGCAGGTCATGCAGAAAAAACGGCTGAATGCGGAACAGTTAAAGGATTACTATATCCGCACGGCCGGCGGGGCTTCGGTTCCGCTTTCAACGATCGTGACGTTGCGGCCGACGGTTGTTCCCCGGGCGCTCAATCATTTTCAGCAGTTGAATTCCGCGACGATTTCCGGTGTTCCTATGCCGGGGATTGCCCTGGGCCAGGTGCTTGCCAAGCTTAAAGATCTGGCCAGGGAGGTACTGCCGCAGGGGTACAGTGTTGATTATGCGAGTCAGTCGCGTCAATTTGTGAAAGAATCAAGCGGTCTTGTGTTGACATTTTTCTTCGCGCTGCTGATCATCTTCCTTGTTTTGGCAGGTTTGTTTGAAAGTTTCCGCGACCCGCTGATCATTCTTGTGAGCGTGCCGATGTCGATTTGCGGCGCCATGATTTTCATCAGCCTTGGCGTCGGCGGAGCGAGCCTGAATATTTATACTCAGGTTGGGCTGGTGACATTGATCGGATTGATCAGCAAACACGGGATTCTGATTGTGCAGTTTGCGAATGATCTTCAGCGTTCCGGCAAGACAAAACAGGCGGCGGTTGAGCAGGCCAGCGCGATTCGCCTGCGCCCCATTTTGATGACAACGGCCGCCATGGTGATGGGGGTTATGCCGCTGGTTGTTGCTTCCGGCGCCGGTGCCGCCGGGCGGTTTAATATGGGGATTGTGATTACGGCGGGCATTGCCATCGGGACGTTATTCACCCTGTTTGTTGTTCCATCGATGTACATGCTTCTGGCGACAGATCATCAGGTTATAAAAAAGTGATTCACGGGTTTGGCGGATGAAATTGAAACTTACTTTTTTTATTTGCTTTTCTTAAAAACTAATGGTAAACTTTAAATGTAAACCTTTACATTCATCCAGTGGGCGTTGATTTTGGTTTTTAATTTTTTTATTAATATAATGTAAACCTTTACATGTCCAATCCAAAGGGGGCCGTGATGGCCGAAAGTATTAACCGCCATAGCGCCTGTCAAAAGTCATGGAGATATTGGCTGGCGGGCTTATTGATGTTTGCCTGTGTGACAGACTCTTCCCTGTTTGCAGCTCAGGGAACAGTTGATCCTCAAGCTGAAAGCTTTTGGAATGAATACTTTACAGGATATTCTTTACCTGAACAGGTGTTCCCATTAATGAATGCCGGGCAATCTATTTTTGTGGATTATAGCCTATATGGGGAATTTCAGAATGCAGGACAGCAGAATTACAGATACATTATCAAGAATGAAAAAAGGTTAAAAGCGGCTGTTGGAGAGGGGATTTACCCTAATATTGATGTTTATAAAGATCCCCGGTACCGCAAAATGAAAAAAAGAGGGTTGTTGAAAGGGAGCCCCTGGAGGTACGTTCATTCTAAAGATTTTGAAAAGGCATTCTTTATTTGGGCGCAGGGAAAAGAAGACCCGGGCGTTCGATTATTTTTTACGGCCAAGATTTTTGAGAAAGCAGGCCTGATGGAGCAGGCCATTAAGGCGTATTATGCTGCTGTTGTTCATTTTCCCCGATCAGAGGCGTGGGCTGTAGATCATACGTTTATCTGGTATATCGCGCCGACAGCGATCAGTTCGATTGAACGCTTGTGCCGGGATTATGCCGGATTGAACTGTGAACTTCAAGGCGCGTCTTTTGATATTCAACAGGCAGATAGCGCTGATTCCGGCCATGCGCTGATCCAAGTTAATCCCGGGAAGATTGTGCGTAAAACCGTTGCCGAGAAAATCAGGGATATCAAAATTCCGAATCCTGCGGATATAGTGGAAAGCCGAGGGGCGGGGCTGGTGAGGCTGGTTAAGTATGCCACTGGAGAGTGGCAAATGCTGGTGGAGGGAGCTCCTTATTTTGTCAAAGGCGTTACGTATGCGCCCACTGAGGTGGGGCTTGGGCCGGATAAGGATTTTAATTTTGACGCCCGGTGGATGTTCACGGATAAGAACAACAACGGCCTTATTGATGCTCCCTATGAGGCCTGGGTGGATAATGACAGCATCGCCGGCCGACATCAGCCGGTCGGTGATTTTGCATTACTGCAAAAGATGGGTATTAATACCATCCGGATTTATGCGCCCAGCAGTTCCGCCGGCAGGTATGCTCCTCATTTAATCAACAAACCACTTTTGCGCGATATGTACCGGCGATTCGGGATCAGGGTTATGATGGGGGATTTTCTCGGGGCTTATACCATAGGGTCAGGGGCTTCCTGGGATCGGGGGACTGATTATACAGACCCCCGGCAGCGGGCCAGGATGAAAGAGATTGTCAGAGACAAGGTCATGGATTTGAAGGGGGAGCCGTTTGTCCTGATGTGGGTTTTAGGGAGTGAGAATAATTTGCCTGCGAATTACAGGGGGGTGAACGCCAGCCGGACCAACGCGGCTTCCCAGCCCGAAGCTTATGCCAGGTTTATTAATGAAGTGGCTGAAATGATCCATGAGATTGACGGGGATCATCCTGTGGCTATTGGTAATCTTGAGCTCGGCCTGATAGATTATTATAAAAAGTATGCACCGGCTATTGATATATTGGGTGTGAATTCATACCGTGGTGCTGATGGGTTTGGAGCTCTTTTCCATGACGCCAGGAAAAGGCTGGATAAACCCGTCTTGATTACCGAGTACGGTTGTGATGCTTATACCGAGGCACAGGGGCCGGATGAGGAGAGTCAGTTGAAATATCTTCAGGGCAATCTCAGGGATATTCTTTATAATATGCCTGGTGGGCCCGGGGAAGGCAATGCGATCGGGGGGGTTGTCTTTGAATATCTTGATGAATGGTGGAAAGCACCGCATACGTCTTATGGTCATCAGGCAACGGCGCATCAGCAAACAGGGCAGTCTCCCGACGGCTATGTTCATGAGGAATGGTTCGGGATCGTTGGGCAGGGACGCGGGCATGATTCGCCGTTTGGTAGGCATTTGCGGAAGGCCTATTTTTATTTTAAAGACATTTTTGATAAATTACCGAAAAATTGAATGTTGAAGATGCGGGGGGGGGCGTATGAA
This sequence comes from Candidatus Omnitrophota bacterium, assembly GCA_037141995.1. GTDB lineage: Bacteria > Omnitrophota > Gorgyraeia > Zapsychrales > Fredricksoniimonadaceae > Fredricksoniimonas. The sequence goes on along the minus strand of JBAXBM010000003.1, from coordinate 4,628 downwards.
AATAACTATTTTTGAAATAGCTAAGAAAGCCGGTGTTTCGATTGCCACGATCTCACGGGCCATGAACCCGCATACCCGGGGTATGGTGGCTCCGGATACGTTAAAAAGAATCAATAACCTGCTTACGAAATACACCTATACGCCGAATCTGGCAGCCCGGAATCTGCGCCAGGCGTCCACTAGAACAATAGGGGTTGTTGTTCCGTTTTACAGGGACATTTTTTATAATTCGTATTATATGCATATTTTATCGGGTGTCTCGAATACATTGGAAGGGTCCGGGTATCAATTTAAACTGTTGGCCCTGGATCAGGGGCAGCTGTGGGATCATTATGATTTTCGTTCGGGGGAACAGGTGGACGGTTTGATCGTAAGCCTTTGGTTCAGGTTCTTTTCCGGTAAAGAGGTTTTGGAGAAAATCAAGGTCCCTACGGTGGTGATTGATGATTTTGAAAAGGATGTCAAGGCGATGTTCATCGGCGGAGATCATGTGTCCGGCGGCAGGATGGCCGCGGAGCATTTATATACCCGCGGGCACCGGAGGGTCGCTGTTATCACAGGCCCGGACTGGTCAAGGGATTGCCGGCAGCGGGTTGATGGATTCCGGTCTTATTGGGCGGCACAGGGGCTGTCTCTGGATCAAGACCAGGTGATTGCGGCTGACTTTCTGCATCACAAGGCCAAGGCGTCTTTCGATCAGATCATTAAGAAAGACCCTGAGGTAACGGCGATCTTTTGCTGCACGGATATTATGGCCGGCGGCGTTCTAGAAAGGTGTCAAGAATTGAACATGGCCTGCCCGCGGGATATCTCGGTGGTGGGGTATGATGATGACATGAAAATCATCAGCCGTTTTCCATATTTATCATCGGTGCATGTCCCGGTTTATGAAATGGCACAAAAAGCGGCGTCTGGCATTCTTGAACACCTTAAAAGCAAAAGGAACAAGAAATTCTTTAACGGTACGGAGTTCCTGCCGGTGCGCTTGGTGGAGCGGCAAAGCGTAAAAACAACGGGGTGATTTTGAAAATGACATTGATCTTAACCGGTCAATTTTTTTATATACAAAATGTAAACGTTTACAGAAAACAGGGGGTTGTTATGAAAGAGTTGATAATGGCGGCGGTAATTTTATTGATATCGACGGGTGTTCAGGTGATGGCGCAGGATCAGCGGGTTGTTCCGGCAGCAGATTTTGGAGATTTTTCTTCAAAGACCCTGGCCGCGAAAGCCTGGGGCGCGCTGTCCGGGAAAGACCTCAAATCAGTTGAAATGTATGTGAATAAGATCGTGGAGTTATATGGTGCCAAGGCGAAGGAAATGCAGGCTTCATTAAAAGAGTACCCATGGGAATCCAACGCAAAGATTTTCAGTTACTGGGCGCTCAATGATGTCGGTACCGGGTTATTCATCTTGGGAGAGGCCTATCAGAATGCCGGGCGTACGGAGGATGCCCGCCAGGCTTTTCGGCGCGTGATTCAGGAATATTTATATGCTCAATGCTGGGATACGCAAGGTTGGTTTTGGAAACCTGCGGAAGCGGCCCAAAAGAAATTGGCGGAATTAGACAGTTAAGAAACATTGGATCGTAAAAAAGGAGGCGCAAAATGATTAACGCGCATCAGTCTAGGAATAGAGTAATATTACCGGTAATTTTGTTCGGGTGGCTCTTGGCAGCGGGCAGTCTTGGAGCTGAGGAAATGCCTGCGGTAACCCATGCCAAAGAGCTTGTCAGTCAGGCATGGGTCCAATCGGGGCAGGGTGATTATGAAAAACTTAATGCAACCGTTGATTTAATCCTGAAACAGTATGAGCTTAATGCCAAAGAACAGGGTGCCGCGCTTCAAGGATTTCCTTCTCCGGGGCAGGAGGAGGTTTATGGGATCATGAATGCCGTGGCAACAGCGTGTTTTATCCGTGCCGAAGCATTGATGCATCAGGGAAAGAATGAGCAGGCTATCGCCGCATTCAAGGCGTTAATCAGGCAATATCCCTACGCCAGGGCATGGGATCCCAGCCGGGGGGCATTTTGGAAAATTGCTGATAAGAGTCAAATCAGCATGGGGGTCATGATGGGTGTTGAGGAGAAGGCGACAGAAAACATAGCGCGCAGGACAATGCCCGTTATCGTTACGCCTGGCACGGATAAGGTTGTTGATTATTCCAGGTATGGTGTGTTTAGCGGTATCGGGACCAAAGACTTTAAATATCAAATAAAGGATTCAGCGGGTTTGTCCCAGGCTGTGGGGGAGGGAATTTATCCTAACAGTGGAGATATTTATAAAAATCCCCGATACGCGGAGGTTTTTAAAGAGGGGCGTTTAAACGGCAGTCATTGGGATTTTGTGAATACTGCGGACCTGGAAGCGGCGTATTTAAAATGGGCCAGCGCCCCAGAGGATCCCGGCGTGAAATTATTTTATTTGGGATGTATTTTTCAAAAGGCAAAAATGTTTACGGAGGCCCTTAAAGCTTATCACGCATTGATTGTGAATTTTCCCGGCACGGTGTCATGGACGTACTGGCATACGGCGTGGTATCCGGCGCAGGTTGCGGTTTTTAAGATTAAATATATTCTCAGGATGCACCCAGAATTAAATCTCCGATATGAAGGCGGGAAGATTCAGGTCATCCGTGAGGGGGGCCGGGCTGGTGTGATCAGCCGTCCAGGTGTCATTCAAGCCGGGGTTGAAAAAAAACAGGTGATTCGGAAGAATCTCGGTAAACCCGTCAGGTCTTTGGGGGGCAACAAGACGCGGTTAATGCAGTATGCTAACGGGCACTGGCGGATGTTTGTCGACGGGAAGCCCTTTATCATTAAAGGGATCACCTATGTCCCGACTAAAGTCGGGGAAAGTCCGGATAACGGGACACTTGCCAATTGGATGGAACAGGATTCAAATCATGACGGGATATTGGATGCGCCGTATCAGGCGTATGTTGATAGGAATGACCATAATAAAGATCATCCTGATGAAGTCGCGGTGGGTGACTTTCAACTTCTGAAAGAAATGGGGGTTAACGCGCTGCGTCTTTATCATCAGCCGTTAACGCCGGTTAAATCTGTCCTGCGTGATCTGTACAGCCGTTACGGCATCGGGGTGTTGATGGGGGATTATCTTGGGAAATACACCGTTGGATCAGGTGCTGAATGGGCGGCAGGGACGGATTATGAAAATCCTGTTCACCAGGCGAATATGATGACAAACATTGAGGCAATGGTGCGTGAATATAAAGATGAACCGTATGTTCTCCTGTGGGTTCTTGGCAATGAAAATAATTATGGTGTTGCCTGTAATGCCGATATTAAGCCGGATGCTTTTTATCAATTTGCCAATAAAGTGGCGAAAAGGATTAAGGAAATTGATCCCACCCGTCCTGTCGCGTTAGTCAATGGGGATGCCCTGTATATTGAAAAATTTGCTGCCCTGGCACCGGATATTGATATTTTCAGTGCCAATGTTTATCGGGGAGAATACGGACTCGGGGCATTTTGGGAGGATGTTCACCGCATTGTTAATAAGCCTGTGTATATAACGGAATTTGGCGCGCCGGGGTACGCGGCGCAGGACCTTGTGGCAGGGCAGGCTGAAGAAGAGCAAGCGCTGTACGACAAGGGCAACTGGCTTGATATTGCTGGGAATGCCGCCGGATATCAGGATGGAGAGGGTAATTCGATCGGCGGGGTTGCCTTTGAGTGGGTTGATGAATGGTACAAGGATTATACTCCTGCGCGCCATTCGGCTCAGACGGAGGTGACCGGCCCCTTTCCCGGCGGATATTTCTTTGAGGAATGGTTTGGCATTACAGGGCAGGGGGATGGAAAACACAGTCCTTTCCTGCGCCATTTGAAAAAAGCCTATTTTATGTATAAAGAGCTTTGGCGTCAGGGAAATGCATCATGAACGGAGTATGGCAGTATGTGTAAGTAGTGTATACTAGCTACATCACTAAGGGTGGGGGTATGGTTTCGTTTTGGGTGCTGAGGTTTTGTGTCATTTTATAATTTTTTAGCGACAAAGCGTGGTTAGTTATGGAAAGCAAGCCTGAGATAAAAACAGGTGAGAAAATTTCTGACTTCTTCATTGGCTTGATTTTAATTCCTTACGGTTTTAACTTCTTCTGGCAAAAGTTGTCGATCATTTGTGTTGATTGCGGTGTTCCAAGGCACGTGTTTTATTTATTTACCATAGTCATATTTTTCAGTATATTTTTTTGGATTCTTTAAAAAATCAACAACTTCTTTTAATTCGTCTTTTGCATTTTCGTTTCCAGCAAAATCTTTAAAAGTAACTTTTTGTTTTTTTGAATCTATTTCTTTTACCTCTTTTTGTAGAGAATCTATCTTCTTCAAATAGGTAAGCTAGTTCTTCATTTCCGATTGTTTTTTGCATATTTATTTATTTTTAAAAGTTAATTAATAGTTTTAGTTATTTATATGCTTAAAGTTTAAAAAAAATTATTTTTTATTTCTATTTATGTTAATTTTGTACATATAATCTCTTAATTTGGCAGCATCTTCAAATCTTTCATTATTTATAAATGAATCTAGTTTCTCATTTAATTCTAATTCCAATTCTTCTTTAGTTTTATTTTCATCGCCAAAATATAAAAGCCCTTTTCTCTGA
>JBAXBM010000002.1:0-31482 GCA_037141995.1 Candidatus Omnitrophota bacterium | reverse complement strand
TGAGTCTTGTCCCAAACCACTGGGACATTCATCTTCTTGATCCCCCACAAATCATCATAACTCTGCCCCCAACTACCCATAGATGAAAAATATGGATCATTCGGAATAGAATTAGCCGTCATAATATAATCTGGCTGAGCGTATTCCACATCAGGATCCTTGCTGAGTTCCTGCACCGCCGCTTCAACACTGGTCGTGCCATCCGTCTCAAGCACATAAACATCCTGTTTCATCGCATTCAGCTTCTCAGCTTGGGCGGCGCTTATCTTATGCTTATTAACGCCCTTATCCTTCCCAAAAGCCCGGCGCATGGTCTTGATACCATGCTTTTTGTGAATGCCATCCAGCTTGCTTCCCTTACGCCCGTGGAAATGCTTGGCCGCAACCGCACTGCCATCAGCAACTGTCGCCACCATGCCCGTATCCTCGGTCATCGCATTTTTCTTGTATTTTACAATAATGCGATCCTTCTGAAATCCCGGTTCACCACCATTCTGTTTCTTGACCGGATCCTGCCCAGCAACACTCTGGGCATGGATATTCAACGAAAAAGCCAAAAAAATAACGACAATCAAGGAGAATCTGAAACCTGCTATAATAAATCTCATAAACAACCTCCATTATTGTCCAACCCGTTATTCACGATGAGCTAATAATTGAAGTATACTCGATGAAAATGCGGATTGCCAAAAATAGTCGTCCGGGGATCTGGGACAGGACAATGCGTGAATCATGAAGAGAGGGAAAGTTTGCTTACAACGAAGACGTGTCGTCTTTTTTCCTAGAAATTTATCCGTTCCACCTGAGCTAAGACAACAAGTTCACCCGAAGGGAGCTGGGGATTTATTGTGAAGAAGGGGAAAACAAAAAGATTCGCGGAGCCCTCCGCTTCCTGAAGGAACTTCAATATCTGCGGCCAGGAACCTCGAATCGACAGTTCATACCGTGTGGAAACTTCCATCTGGACAGGACGTATAATATCCACCTGCACCCCTGCCGCTTTCGTCGCCGCATCCAGATCTGCCATCACCCGGGTAACATCATTGGATCCGAATAGTTTAGGATAACGTGCATGGACATCCGTATAATTCTTCTCGATCACATTAGATCGCTTTAACATCAACCTGGCATACTCCAATTGTTCTTCCAACTTGCTCTCCTGCCCCTCCGTGACAGCTATCGTTTTCTGCCAGGTCCTGACACCAAAATCAATCGCCAGCGCCAGTACAACAACAACTGTACCAATGACGATCTTCTTCTCCCGTTTGGATAATAAAGGGATTTTAATCATCTTGTCACCTTCATATTCATCCTAAAGACAACAACCTGGGCAGTCTCTGTCGGGCGTTTATCAATACTTTCAAGCCGCACATTCTGAAACATATGCCCCCCCTGCAATGCCGCCTGAAAACTATGCGCACTATCAAGGTCTGTGGCCTCTCCCTGGATATTCAAAATACCGTCCTTAAATTCAAATCCCGTCAAATGAACCCCTGAAGGCAGTATTTTTGATAAAGACGTAAATATAGACAACACCGATAATCGTGCGCCCATATGATTTTCAACCATTGAAACGACCCTTGCCTTTTCCTCCAATTCTTTTACCCGTGAAGAGCCCGCGTTAATAACCTCATTCAAGGCCGAAATAGCACGTTTCTTTTGATAGATCAGCGCCAGCGCTTTCACCGCGAATCCGAAGAACAATAATGTCACGATGAGAACAACATGAATAATAAATTTTCTTTGCTGTAACCGTAAACGCCCCTCTTTAACACTATCCGGCGAAAAATCAAAAACCTTTGTTTTCACATCTCCTGCTAAAAGAAAATCCAGGAACGCGGATGGCGATTGCTCAAATAACGCCTGATCTTTCGCCGTCCTAAGATAGTCCGAAAACTGTCCAACATTAATCAAAACCCCGGCAATGGCCCGCTTATGCCCCGTCTGATCGGGATCTCCTAAAAATAATCCGTCAGCAATCGTTATCCCCGGGAATTCCTGCTGGCAATACTCCAGGAATGCTGTAACGGTTTGAAGAGAAACATCTTTTTCTTCCCTTGAAAAATAAAGTTCTCCCCCGGAAAAAAGCGCCAGGCTTACAGTATCGTTAAGCCATAAGCCCAGGAGCCTACCCTCCGCCTTTAATACCCCTCCCCAGATAAACTTCGCCAGCGGCAAAAGCCTTTGGATATTGGGTGTGATAACATCCGGCGTAATCCCTGCTTTCTTAAGAATATCAAGAAACGGCATCAGCCGCTCTCTGACCATCATGGCACCGGAAACAACGGTCTTGCTGGGAGGAGCCTCATCGATAACCTTCACATCAACGAGCAGATCCTCTTTTTTGTACGGTGAGGACCTTGAGAATTGAAACTGCACCATTTTCAAGAGTTCATCATGATCATGGGACGGCAAACGGAACGTCCCGATAACACAAAAAGTCCTGGGTGACAAAGCCATGACACGGCGCGCAGGATAACGGCGCATAAAAACAGCCAGTTCCGCTGCCGCTTTATCCTCATCACCGGGCTGCAAAGGAATCACGTGATACTTGACCGTGCCACTGACAGCCGTGACCCGAATCACGTCCTGGGCATATTCAATAACACAGACCCCTTTTTTCTTGAACATAATCCCCTTTACTTCAGATCGCCGGAAATGATCTTGGGCGTAATAAAAATAATGATCTCTGTTCGCTGCGCTCCGTGCGACTGATTCTTGAAAGCGCCCCCCAGAAACGGGATATCTCCCAAAATAGGAACTTTGGAATTATCACGCGACTTTTCATCCTTGATGAGCCCCCCGATCATGATCGTTACCCCGTCTTTAACACGAACCATAGTTTCAACTTCCGACTTTTCAACAATCGGAATAAAATTGTTCTGACTTGTTTTGATCGAATCCAGTGCCGAACTGATTTCAGGCTTTATCTTCATGGTAATAAAACCGTCCTGATGAATAATCGGCGTCACACTCAACTTAACCCCCACCTCAACGAATTTCACTTCCTCGGCAACAGTATTCTGCCCGGAAACAGGTGTCGATGTGGTTGTTGTCACATACGGCTTGGATGTCCCTACCATAATGTGCGCTTCTTGATTGTTAATAACGGCTATTTTAGGATTAGATAAAACATGTGTTTTATTCGCCGTTGCCAGCGCCTGAATAACCGCATGATAATTGTCGGTTGATAAAGTCCCGATCGCTAAAGACCCATTCGTCGTTGTACCTGTTCCGCCCATGGTGCTCTTGATCTCCAGGCCATGCACATTCTTTGCAATGGCGTCCCAATCAACCCCCATCTTGAAGTCATCTTTCAAAACCACCTGGACAATGCGGGCCTCGATCAAAACTTCTTTTTGCTTATGATCCAGCTGAGAAATAATTTCTGCCAACTCTTTCAGTTTTGATTCCGTATCGATGATAATAAGCTGATTCGACGGCTTGTTCACTTCAATCGTCCCCAATTCCGGTGTCAGATACTGTTTCATGACCGCCCCCACTTCTTCCGCTTTGGCATAGCTGAGTTCAAAAACACGCGGTGACCGGGGAATATCAATATCTTTAAGAAATTTTTCGATCAGGGCAAGCTTATCCGCCACATCCGTTACAAAAACTTTATTGGATTGTTTATCCGCTTTGGCCGTGCCTGTCCCAAGCGTTAACAACGAAACCAAGCGCTCACCAACAGCATCCGCCTGAATATACTGCAAGGTGAATGCCCTGGTTTCTACCGGCAGATCAACATCCCTTAAATACTGTTCTATTTCAGCCAGCTTCAACGGCGTATCTTCCACATAAATGGTCCCGGAAACATCATCTGCCACAACTTTACCAAACTGATTCTTAAAACGCTCCAGCAGCGCCGCTGCCGTCATGGCTTTCATCCCTTTTAGGCGGAACAGGCGCGTTGTCACCCGCTGGCTGAACGGCCGGCTGTATTTATTCTGATATTCCTGATCTGTAATTACCTGGATAAGCCCGCCATCCTCATCAAATGCTCCGTGAGACATTTGAAGAATAGTGGCCAGTGCGTCTTTAGCCCTGATATTTTCAAGATAAACCGTGACACGCCCCTGGACCGCATCACCTGTAACAATATTAAGCCCTGATTTTTGCGCGATCAGTTTTACCGCATCCTTGACATCAAGGTCGCGCACATCCAGCGCCGCGATTAAAGGATTCACATTTACAGTTTTCTCAGGAACAACGGCCTCCTGGCTAAAAGCCCTTGCCATAAAAAACACAATAAAAACCACAGTCATTATCCATCGCTTCATGGCTTTTCCCCCGCTAGCGGTAAAATAATCTGTTTCCCGTCAACGTTTAACGTCACGGCTGATTTGGTCATATTCTGCAGCTGTATACCTTTAACATTTTCCCCTTCAGACAAAAAATAAACCTCTCCCTGCCGGGAATCTTCAATCACAACACCATTCTTTACAGAGAAAATAACAGCTTTCAGACGAAGGCCATACGGATCTTTCAACGTACTCTTGCTGATACTTGGCAAAGCTGTGCTTTTGGAAAAAGGATCACGTAAAGGAGGAATATCTTCAGAAAGAGGCGTATTCAATACAAAATCGGGATTGGATGTTTCCTGGAGCTGAACAATTTCCGGCTCCTGCAAAGGTAATGGCGGTAATCTGAACAACATAACAGCCTTTGTGGCCGTTGTTGTAACCCATATAATAGCTACCACATACCCCAATATCAGGCACAATGTTTTATTCAGAGAAAATCTTATATGTTTCTTAGGTAAAATATTTATCATCTATGGAACTATATATGATAGATACCCCGAAGTCAACCCATCCGCCCCAATTCTGTGATACAAAAAATCCCTCTTTCACAAGAAATACTCATCGAAAGAGGGATTAATAATAAAAAACAATGCCCGATTCAGCCATCAGAGATAATCTTAAATAAATTCTTCAAAAACAAAAATCCTATCAAAGGCCCGGTAACAATAACATTTAAATTATACTGCATGCCCTCGTTAATATTCCCTTTAAAAAAACTTGTCAGAGCCCTCGTTGTGCCGCACCCCGGACAATACCCTGAAACCCGCTTTATCAGGCACATATCCGGTAACGGCATATGATGCGGATCCATCAAGATCAAGCTTAAAATCACCCCCCCAAGGCCAATAGCAGCAGCCCAGGGGGTACTCAAAGACACAAAATCCAGCAAAAAACGCTTCATATTATTTTTTGAAAGACTATTCTCCGCTAACATAATCATACCGTGAAGTTATTTCATTGTCTCCATATGTTGCGTCGCAAACTTTGTCATATTAACCACGCTTTGCGACATCATCATAACCATAGCGACAATAGAAAAACAAATGATAGCAATAATCGCCACAATCGCCATAGGCCAGGAAGCCGCTTTCTTGGAACTTTCAGCCGTATTCCCGTGCGGATTAACATTGCCGCCGGATAAATCCGTACCGCAATGCTTGCACTTGATGGCCGCATCCTGGATCTCTTCCGCACATGCAAAACATTTTTTCATAACAAACTCCTTTGATTACATGAATTATCAAATACACAGTCCGCGCAAAATTACCTGCATTAATCCTTAACCGGAAGCTTTCCGTCAGCATCTTTAAGTTGATTCGTGGCTATCAGGATAAGATCAACCAAATACCAAATACCGCAGCCACCGAAAGTGACCAATTTCAATATTCCCAAACCTGTATATCCAAGATAAAACCTGTCCACACCCAGCCCGCCCAAAAAAACGGAAAGAAGCAATACGACAATCCAGCTCTTACCTTCCTGCACCCCCCTGGCGTTTGCTTTTAATCCCGCCGCCGCCGTGCCGCACTTACTGCAAAACGCTGTCCCGGCAGTAATTAATACGCCACATTTGGAACAATTGCTCCCGCTCAGATTTGTGCCGCAATGCTTGCACTTGAGCGCATCATCCTGAACCTCTTCCGCACACGCAAAACATTTTTTCATCTGCGACCTCCATTAATCTTATCGCCCTTTTTTCTCAACTAATCCTTTTCCACAAACACTTTCACAGTTTTATCACCACTCTCAAATTCATAAATCAAACACGCAACAGTACGATTATCAAATACCAATGTACCATTGCCTTTTCCATTAAACAAGAAAGATGTCGACGCTGTGATTTGATGTTTCTTATAAGCCTCTTCTTCATCCGACGAATCAGATGATTTCAAATATATAGCAAGCACCGATTCGGATAAACGCGGTTGAAAATTGTCATATTTAAATTTATCAGCTGCTTCTAACGCAACAAACTTTCTTTGTATGACATCCAGATCATTCTGATATAAATGCTGATCATCAGAAGCCGCCTTGCTTTGTTGCGCCCCCTGCTGCACATTCATATAAAAACATCCGCCGATCAGGCATAGAACTCCTCCGATGATCATCAGGGGCATGAACGCATTTGATTTTGACGGTGATACCTGTGCCTGCATCATCGCCGATGGCTCAGGGCTAAACACCCCGGGCAAATCACTTTTGCAATGCTTACATTTTAACGCTTCATCCTGAATTTCTTCCGAGCAGTACGGACATTTTTTCATAAAAACTCCATGTTGTTTTTTAAAAAATATCACAAAATTTAATAGAACCGATAAATTTTATACAAACATTAGAAAATCACGATCAGAAAGCATCCACACCCAGAAGGATGTTAATATCGTCCCTGAAATCCATCGGCGCATATATACCCTTTGTAATAATATACATGCAAGTATTCAACATAAAAGAAGGAAAATCAAGGGGAAGAAAAAAATACCCTGCGAGGCTCAGAATAAAGCCCCGCAGAGGTATAGGAACTGAATGATTTGACAGCAACAAACAGACCCGGCAACTGCCTCAAAACTTGTACTTCATGCCCACCGTATAATTGCGGTCCATCGCTGGATAATAATCCACATTAGCAGATGTCCCTGTACCATAAGACAGGTAATCATAGTACCGTTCATTAAAGATATTGTTCACGCCAACAAAGGTTTCCCATCCGCTGCGCAACTGATACCCTAAGCGTGTATCTGTCACAAGGGAGGGCTTCAATGCCGCCTTGGTATTGGCGTCATCATTGATGCCGAATTGCGCCCCCATCAAACGTGTTTTCACATGCCAGGCAAGCCCTGCTTGCGTGACAGCATCAAAGCCGATAGATACCTGATGTTCCGGTACCAGGGGAATCTTTTTCCCATCAAACGCACCGCCCTCGAATAGCGCTTCCAGATAGGTATAATCCAGACTCAGATCTGCCGTTTTAAGCCATGCCTGTTGAATCAACGGTACCAGATGAAACGTATTGCCCGCATCCACCCCGATCCTGCGTGTCCGGCTGTAATTGGCATTGTTCCCCGGGTACACGGTCGGATCAAGGAAAATCTCCTGGCGATTCCTTGTCATAAAAGGCGTCACCCGCACTTCAGCCATTTCACCCAGAGCATGCTTGATCCCCATCCGGTAATCGATCCCGGACTGATGCTTCAACGCTGTATTCAGGCCGGTCCAGCGGCTGAACCACTCATCCGTATTCAGAAAGCGGAACGTTTCATCCGCACGGATAAATACATTCGATCCCGGCGCATAATCATATTTCAACCCACCGCCCCACAATGTCTCCGTCGGCGAAGCCTTGGTTTTTGTCAAAGAACTCCGATTAGTGAATGTATAATCAGCCTTCTCATACCGGGCACCGATATCCGCGGTTACCCGATCCAGCACCTCGTATTCACCGCGCGCATAATACCCTTGCTCCTGCCTGGCGATATGAATATCCCGATACGATGACCACGCCGGAACAGGATTATAATACTGATCAAGCGTATGACTGCCATCATGCGACAGATCAACGCCTGTCACAAGGCCTGCTTTTTTCCCGGCAATCGTACCATTGATCCTGTATTTTACCCCCGCCGTATCATTAAGGGTCCCGGTCTTGGTCCACTCAAAATCTGTCGGCGGATAATATACCATGCCGTAAATATCCCGGTCTCGATGCGCATAATCCATTGATAACGTCCCGTAATCACCGTTTGAATCAACCGGCGTCCAATCGGCCGTCAAACGGATAAACCGGTCACGGGTATCTCCGTAATCATCCGGTTTCCGGGTTCCGCGCAACCCAAGCGTTTCCATTTGCGCTACAGATAAACCACTCGGCATCCCATAATGATCTTCATGCCACCCGCCTTCAACACCCACCTGCAACAGGGGCGCGGCTTTCCAGTTAACCCTGACCTGCCCGTCGCCGGACTGAAAGGCGTTATTCGCCCGGTAACCATTTGTTTCTTGCGTACTCCCGAGCGCATAAACCGTAATATCCTTGCTCCCGGCACTGACCTGGGCCGATTCTTTCCGCAGGCCGTAACTTCCAGCCTCTAGCGCTACAGCACCCGACACACCCTCCCAGCCTTTGCGTGTGATGATATTAACAACCCCGCCGACAGCATTATCTCCGTATAACACCGATGCTCCGCCGCGAATCACCTCGATCCTCTCCACGGACTCCAGCGGTATCTGCGCCAGGTCCGGCCCCGAAGAATCTGACGGGTTCAACCGCCGGCCATTTAAAAGAACAAGCACATTGCTAACAGCCGCATCATTGTAGCCGCCGATATCAATCGCCGTATTCTTGAGACTCCCCTTATTAAACACATGCACACCGGTCTCCTGCGCCAGGACATCCGGTACACTGCGGGCGCCCGATGCCGTAATTTCATCCCTGGAGATCACATTCACATACGCCGGAGCACTCTCCGCCGCCTGCACATCCCTGCCGGGCGTTACCACAATCTTCCCCAAATCCGCCGCCTCCTGCGCCAGCGCCAACCCTGCCATAACACCCCAAACCCATACCGCCAATAAAATCTTTTTCATACCCCCTCCGATTAAAATAAAAAGGCCCTCTTGCTACCGGAGTAACAAGAGGGCCATAGACACACAATCTATACGCTCCCGTTGCTGTAACGCGCAGCATGGTTGCTTTAAATACCGCCGGGTGCTCTGGCTTTGCGGCTAATGGTTCCGGTCATATATATCCGGCCCTCATTACCCCGCATCACAGTAGCGCGACTGTCCGTGATTCACACACGGTTCCCCCGTACGATACAGAAAAAAGGAACTACTCATTTAAAAGAACAAATTGAAAAATACCTAAAATCTATCAACCAATCAATGCCACAACTTCAATCTCAACCAGACAATCCTTGGGAATACGCGTCACCTGCAATGTCGAACGCGCCGGAAAATCCTTTGTAAAATAACTGGCGTACACCTTGTTCATCCCTGCAAAATCATTCATATCCTTAAGAAAAACAGACGCTTTAACCACCTTATCCAGCGATGTCCCCGCTCCAGCCAGAACACCTTTGATATTTTCACATACCCGCGTCGTTTGTTCCTCAATACCGCCGGAAACAACATTCCCGGTCGCCGGATCTAACGGGATCTGCCCCGCACAAAAAACAAGATTACCCGCAATAACCGCCTGGCTGTAAGGTCCCACTGCCGCCGGCGCTTTATCTGTCTTAACGATCTTCATACCATCTCCTTAAATATTAATTTGAGCTATATTTTTACCACAAGAAAAAATAAATAAAAAGATAATTATGCGCAATCGCGCACTACCTGCAAAACCTTCCCGATAATAGACGCAGACGCTGTCATAGGTATGGGGTGAAAATCAGGATTAGCCGGATCAAGGAAATAATAACCTGCCCGGGAAGCCAGGCGCTTGACTGTCGCTTCCTCACCGATCATCGCTACTACAATATCTCCAGCCTTGGCATGCTCCTGCTTGCGCACCAAGACAAAATCACCTTCAATAATACCAGCATCACGCATGCTCGCCCCTCGCACGCGTAAAGCAAATACGTCAGGCCCCGGAAAAGCAAATTGATCAAGATTGAGGTAACCTAAAAGATCTTCGGCAGCGTATACCGGCATTCCCGCTTGAACTCGTCCAAGCACAGGCACTTGAAATAATGCCTCTTTCACAAGCTCAATAGCACGGGACTTTCCTTCCTTAAGACGAATATAACCCTTGTTCACCAGGGCACGTAAGTGATCCCTCACTGTTCCGGTAGAAGAAAATCCAAATTTCTCACCTATCTCCCGGATCGTCGGTGCCGATTGATTCTGTCGGATACTAGTATAAATAAATTTGAGGACGCTTCTTTGCCTGTCAGTTAAATTATCTTTTATCATGGTATTCTTATACCACACACAAATGTGGCATGTCAAGTTATTTCAAAAGTTCCTGATAATTTTCCGGCAAACCATATTCAACACCCCGGACAATACCATCAGCGCCGATAAAAAACACCATCGGAACGCCGACCACCGCGTAATTTTCTGCCACTGAAGAATCCTGATCAAGAAAAACATCATTCTCAATGCCGCGCGCTTTAAGAAACCGTGCAACCTTTTCCTTAGGCTCACCAATATCAACCAAATTAACAACTATCCCCTGCGCCGCAATCTCAGCCTTGTGCGCTGATAAGGCCTGAAGCTGCTCACTGCAATGCGGGCACCATGTCGCAAAAAAGAAAACAAACGCCTTTTTGCCCTTCACCAGCTGGCTCAACGTAGCCTTGGTTCCACTCATGCGTTCAAGCGTAAAATCCTTGAAAGTCTTGCCGGTCAAAGCACTATCCTCTGCCCGGGCACAGCCAACTCCGCCCCAAACAACAAACACCAGCAATAATCCAGTCAATAACCCCTTCATGAACGCCTCCTTAAATTAAATTTCCCGCCCGTAACAAATAATAACCCGCAAAAAGCAACAAAACAACCCCAGCGCCTTTTTTGATCCACTCCATCCATACCCCGGATCGCGGCCGCGCCGCAAAGGCCCCGCCCAGGGTCCCCGCCAAGATCAATGACATCCCCAACCCATAAGCAAAAACAAAAAGAAGCGCGGCCGCGTAAAAAACACTCTGCTCAGATGTCGCATAAACAAGCAGCGCCCCGAGCGCCGGCGTCGTGCACGGCCCGATCATCAATCCTGATGCGGCTCCCATGACAAAAACAGCCCAGGGATTATGCGGCTTGATCGCCGGCAAAAAACTGAACGACGGCAAACGGACACAATCAAAAAGGACCAGGGCAAAAAGGATGAATAACACCGCTGATATCACAAGCACAAGAGGAGAATTCTGCGTCATCCCGAATATCTTACCGGTCATAGCTGCAAACAAAGCCAGCGCGGCATAGGACAACGCCATTCCCAACACATACAAAAGAGAGAGGAAAAAACCCTGCCGCCGGGAACCACTGACGTTCGCCCCGCCGATCACCGCCGCCGTTACAGGCACCAGCGGATACACACACGGCGTCAGGCTCATCACAACCCCCGCCACAAAAGCACCCGAAAAATCAAGGACAGATCCGCTGATAATCATGGCGATACTATATCAATGAAGAAGACTCCGGACAACAGTAAAAAAGAAAAACCCCTGACGTTATTAACGCCAGGGGTTTTTCATAAAAGTATAACGGCTTATTTCTTGCCAGCCGGTGCTGCAGCGGGTACAGCTGCGGGAACAACCGCAGGAACTGACGCCGCCACAGGAACTTCCTTCACAACTTCTACCCCGACAATCTTCACATCAAACTTAAGCTCCTTACCTGCAAGCGGATGATTAAAATCAAGGATAACAATCTTGTCCTTGATCTCTTTCACCATGGCCGGATAAGGATTCCCCTGCGGATCCTGCATCTCCAGCACCATGCCGACCTGCGGCACAATATCCTTCGGAAATTTTGATTTTTCGAATTCACGCAGAGAATCGGTACGCACGGGACCGTATCCCTCTTCGGGCTTTACCATCACCGTCTTAACATCCCCCGCCTTTAACCCTTCGAGCTCTTTCTCAAGCCCGGGAATCAGCATATTCTTGCCGTGCACATACTCAAGCGGCTGCTTCCCTTCCGTTGTCTCAACAACTTCCTTATCAACCGTCAACGTATAATCAAATTTAACCTTCATCCCCTTGCTGATAATCTGACCGGGAACAACGGCTTCCGGTGCCTTCTTTGCTTCCTGCGCCAGCGCGGGCTGCGCCTGGAGAACAACGACCCCCAACACAAACACCGCCGTCATCAACACCTTGTTCATACTGCCTCCTTAATTGGATGAAAACAAAAATATCCCCGCCAAATCACAACAACAATCATTGAAGGATCATCTTATCACCCGAATTCTTTTTGTCAAAATTATCCCAAAAGAATTCTAATAATATTTGCTCCCGGCATCAAACAGGCGCATACACCGTATTTGTCAACAGCCTGAAAAGCTTTTGATTAAGGGCCTTGCCATCATATTCTTCTTCAATCAGCTGCCGCGCGGACTGAGCTGTATCTGCCACGCATCCCGGGATCTCTCTCAAATGACAAAATGTGGCGGCCAATGCCGCCGGATCCTTTTCCGGCACAAGAAATCCCGTACGCCCGTCAGCCACCAGGTCCCGCACGCTCCCATGAGATGTGGTCACCACCGCCACCCCGCTGGCCATAGCCTCAATCAAGACCACGGGGATGCCCTCGTATTCATTGCCCCCGATACTAATCCCCGGCGCAAGAAAAATATCCGTATCTTTTAAATAACGGCGGATCGTCCCTGAATCCTGCCAGCCCATAAAACGCACCTGCCGGGCAATACCCAGACGCACCGCCTCAGATTCCAACGCCGCGCGCAGCGGACCGTCGCCGATAATAACGTATTCATAAGAAATACCGCGTAACAGCGCCATGGCTTCGAGGGCATACACAAGGCCCTTTTCTTCAATCAACCGGGCCACCGAAATAATCTTAAGATGACCCGCGGCAAACCTGCGGCGGGCACTGACATCAAAATGAGCAAGGTCAACGCCCATGCGGTGCACCACAATTTTACTTTCAGGACAACCCAACTCAATAAGCCTCCGTTTCACGGCCTCATTGACAGGCAAAAAAAGATCCCCTTCCCTGAAAAAGCCCGCGAGCTTTTCAGCCATCGGAGATCGCGCAAGCGCCATCAGTTCAGCCATATGAAAGACTGTGACAACCTTACCCTTAACTGCCCCCAACCGTTTCATCCGAAGCGCCAGAAGGCCGCTTTCCCCTGAATGACATAAGATAATATCACAATCACGCACGTCAAAAAAAACCGCAGCCTTAAAAAAAAGGCTGAATGACCACGCTTCACTGCCATAAATCACCACATTTAATGATCGCGCAACAGCTCCCGGCGCTTCCAATAATTTAAAAGGAACCATCATTAAAAATTTTAAAAAACATCCCACCCAATTCGACGGAAAATTATTCAAGAACCGCACATGATGCAGCAACCCGTGCCGCACCACCTCTTCATGAAAAACCACATCACCTGAACGCTCCCCCGCCAGGATTTTCACATCACAGCCGGCATCCATTAAACCCGTAATTTGATTAAGAAGAAATGTTTCGGAAAGGGCGGGAAAAGTCCTGACAACAAAAGCAATGCGCATAAAATCCTGTGTATTCAAAAATTTCCGGCAGTCAGCCAATCTTTATTCTGGATGAATAATACCCCTTAACCAACCAGGCAACAACTTTAAATTAAAAAAATTTATTGCAACAGCCCGCCCTCTGTTCTTACAATGAATCCATGCGACACCCCTTGTCTTCTGTCACTGCCGCACGTCAAGACCTGATTCACAAAGCCGCAGGCTGGATGCTGCGTGAAACCGGGAAACGTGATATGCCCGCCCTGAAAAACTTCCTCCGTCGATACCAGCACCGCATGCCCCGCACCATGCTCCGTTACGCCATCGAACGTTTCCCGAAAAAAGAACGCCAGGCATACCTGTACAGATATCCCCCTGCCGTCAATTCATTAAAAAATAAGGAATAAAAAAGGGTGTGAACTTATTTAAAGTCCCCACCCCTTCTTAACAACCGTAAAAAAATTTACTCGTGTGACCTCTCGCGTGACTTTTCCGCCGGAGGATTAAGACGGACAACATTCACCGCCTTAGGGCCGCGGGAATCTTCCTGAACTTCAAACTCCACATCTTCCCCATCAACCAAATACTTAAAACCATCGGCTTGGATACCACTGTAATGAACATACACATCTTTAGCTTCAGCTGAGGTAATAAAACCATAACCTTTTTTCCGGTCAAACCACTTCACTTTACCCTTGCTCATGTGCGTCTCTTTCTTTGGGTCTCATTATTATACATTCCCCACGGGACACCTACATGTACTAATTACTTGAGCACGCCCGCCGCATTAACAGCTGCCCCTGATCCAGGAACAACAGGTACCGCCGCGGCTTCAGATGTTACCGGAACTTCCGCAGCTTTGTCTTCTTTTACAAGGGTGGTAACCACGCGCTTCCCTTCTTTTTCCACATAATCAATAACCACATCATCATTGACCGCAAGATCCGTCACCGCGTTAATATTGCCCAGTTCTGTCTCTGTTGTTACATCATAAGCGACTTCCACATCCGCATCTTTTGCAAAATCATATTCTTTCACAGCAATTTTCTGCCCCTGGATACTGACAACTTTGCCAAAAGAAAATTTATCCTCGTTCGCAGCCTCCTGCGCGCGCACAATATGAATATTACCCAAACCAGCCAGGGTAAGTGCGAGGACGAAAGCCGTAGAAAACTTTTTCATTGTAACTCTCCTTTTATTTATTTTACAGGATCCGCTCCCGCGGACATCAAACAGCATAGCAACCCAGCCTCAATTATCAAAAGAATAGTAAATATTTTACCCCCGCCTACTTTCACTGTCAATGGATATGTTAACGCAATGGCTGCCGATGAGCTGATACAAGGGAAGCCCATTCTTCCTGGGTAAATTCGTAATTCCCGTCAAGAATCGTCGGATCAAGGACAATTGACGTCATGCTCCCCCGCTGAAGCTTATGCCCGCAGGCAGCGCCAAGGAAATCCTTGATGGCCAGCATATCTGCCGGTGTCACAAACTGGCGGACTGCCGTTGTCCTGAACATATACCGCACACCGGACGCCTTGACAATCGCCACAGAACGTTCCAGCACCCGCATATCAACCGCCACTCCCGCCGCTTTCGCATAGCCGGCAGGCGAAGACTTGATATCCATGGCCACAAAATCCGCAAGCCCCTCTGTTAAAATTTTATCAAGGACATCCGGGTTCGAACCGTTGGTATCGAGCTTCACAAGAAATCCCATTTGCCGGACCTGCCGCATGAATGCCGCAAGCCCCGGCTGAATGGTCGGCTCTCCGCCGGTAACCACAACACCCTGCAGCTGGGTCCGCCGCTTTTCAAGAAACAAAAGGACTTCCCCGACATCCAGCGGTTCTTTAAAAAGCTCCGGAAGGACAAGCGCCGGGTTATGACAAAAGGGACAGCGGTAGTTGCACCCCTGGGTGAACACTACCGCTGATATTTTCCCCGGATAATCGATCAGAGAGAACTTGAGCAGGCCCCCGATGCGCATACGCTAAAGGTCTTTCTCTGAAGGAACTCGGATTTTTTGCCTTTGTTCCATTGATTAACAGGACGCAGGTACCCTACAATGCGCGAATACACCTCGCACTCAGCCCCGCATTTAGTGCAATGCTTATGTTCTCCGGTAATATAACCGCACGACGGGCAAACACTGAATGTCGGTGACAACGTAAAATACGGCAAACTGTACTTTTCACACACCGTACGGACGAAGTTTTTTACTGAATCCGTATCCTCGATACGCTCCCCGACAAACACATGGATAACCGTACCGCCCGTGTAACGCGTCTGCAGTGAATCCTGATGGTCAAAAAGATGGAAAATATCATCCGTATGATGCACCGGCAAGTGCGTGGAATTGGAATAGAACGGATCTCCGCCGGCAAGTTCTCCGGGGCAATCCCGCTTCAGGCCGGGATACATATCTTTATCCATGCGCGCCAGGCGGTAAGAAACACCCTCTGCCGGCGTGGCTTCAAGATTATAATTATTGCCCGTCTCCTCTTGAAACTTAAGGAGCACCTTTCGCATAAAATCCAGCGTATCTTCAGCAAACTTCTTGCCGGCAGGAGTGGAAATATTCTCACCCATAAAATTCAGGCAGCATTCATTCATCCCCACAAGCCCGATCGTCGAAAAATGATTTGTCCAGTAATGGCCAAAACGCACCTTCATGTCACGCAGGTAAAACCGCATATACGGATAAAGATTATCATCCATCAGCTGTTCAAGCCCCTTGCGCTTGATCTCAAGGCTCTCACGCGCCAGGATCATCTGATGCTCGAGCGCCGCAAAAAAAGTGTCGGTATTTTTACACGCATACCCCAGGCGCGGCATGTTGATCGTAACCACGCCAATCGACCCTGTCAAAGGCGCCGCACCGAATAACCCGCCGCCACGGGAATTCAGCTGGCGATTATCAATACGCAGACGGCAACACATGCTGCGGGCATCATCCGGGCTCATATCCGAATTAATATAGTTCGTGAAATAAGGGATCCCGTATTTCCCCGCCATATCCCAAAGGGGCTTCAGGTCAGGATTCTCCCAGTCAAAATCCTTGGTGATGTTATACGTCGGAATCGGGAACGTGAACACACGGCCCTTGGCATCCCCTTCAAGCATCACCTCGAGGAATGCCTTATTGAACATATCCATTTCTTTCTGGAATTCACCGTAAGTCTCCGATCGCACTTCACCGCCGACCATAACACCTTTGTCCTTATAATAATTCGGGACACGCACATCCATCGTTACATTCGTAAACGGTGTCTGAAAACCGACACGTGTCGGCACATTGACGTTAAAAAGAAATTCCTGCAATGCCTGCCGGACTTCTCGCGGGGTTAAGGCATCATAACGGATAAACGGCGCCAGGAGTGTGTCAAAATTCGAGAACGCCTGCGCGCCTGCGGCTTCCCCCTGAAGCGTGTAAAAGAAATTCACCACCTGGCCCAGCGCCGAGCGGAAATGCCTGGCTGGCCGAGACTCCGCCTTGCCGGAAGCCCCCTGAAACCCCTGCGTCAAAAGGTCATACAGATCCCAGCCCACGCAATAGACACTGATACTGCCAAGATCATGGATGTGCAGGTCGCCATTGGTATGCGCCTCACGCACTTCCTTCGGATAAACCTTATTAAGCCAGTACATCTGGGATATCTCGGAAGAAACATAATGATTCAACCCCTGGAGCGAATACGCCATATTGGAATTTTCATTCACTTTCCAGTCGCGCTTGGAAAGATATTTTTCAACCAGATCCACATTAAAAAGCGACGCTGTTTCACGCATGCGGGCATGCTGGTCACGATAAATGATATAATTCTTGGCTGTCTTTTTATACGGAGATGTGATCAACACTTCTTCAACAATATCCTGGACATCCTCAACCGTCGGCAACCGTTTGGAATACGCCTGGAGCGCCAGATTCAAAACCCGAATCGTAAGCTTCTGCGCCACTTCTTCACCAAATTCACCTGAAGATTCCCCTGCCTTGAAAATAGCCTTGGTGATCTTGGCCGGGTCAAAGGATTCTTCGGCGCCATTCCTCTTGATGATCTTTTCAAACAATTGTGTGGTGTACACGCGCATCCTCCTATTAAAAGTAATTCTCAACCGAGACCCGTTTCACTTATATTATTACCCCGTGCCGGCGTTCAGTTGCCTGCTGGTCCAAGGGGTGATAAAGCTTCTTTTCCTCTTCATACACGGACCGCACCGGCAGCCCGGTAAAACATGCTTTTATAGCTGTCATTTCTTCTGGTGTCAGCGGCTTTTCCCCGCCGGGACGAAGGGGCGTATTAAGCTGGATCTCGTCAGCGCCTATTCCCCGTACCACCTGCGCCATCGCGGCCGCTTGCGCCTTATTCTTTGACACAAACATCACCTGAAGGGCAAAACGGCCCTTAAAATCATGCCGGAAAGCCTTTATACCATTAATAATACCTTTAAAAGACAATCCATCGGCCGGGGCATTCACCGCCTGAAAAGATGCCTCATCCGCGGCATCCAGTTTCACCAGGACAAAATCAGCATGACACACATCAGACCGCACATCCTTGAGCCCCAGCAATGTTCCGTTGGTGATCACCGCCGTCTTTTCCGGACGCA
Organism: Candidatus Omnitrophota bacterium; assembly: GCA_037141995.1. GTDB lineage: Bacteria > Omnitrophota > Gorgyraeia > Zapsychrales > Fredricksoniimonadaceae > Fredricksoniimonas. Next base: position 13,394 of record JBAXBM010000002.1, on the reverse strand, counting down.
CACAACGCACGGCCAGCAGCATTTCACCCAAATTAGCCGCCAGCGTCGGTTCACCATTGCCGGAAAATGTCACATAATCAATCCCTGTATCAGTATCCAACGCCTCAAGCTCCGCCACGACGTCTTCAACCGAAACAAAAAGACGGCGTTCGAACGTATTGCCCTCGCATCCGGCACGGCCAAGCTGGCAATAGGTGCAATTAAAATTACAAACCTTGGCTTGTGTCGCGATGGGATCTACCCCCAGCGACATCCCCATTCGCCAGGAATAAACAGGTCCATAAATATATTTGAATGCAGGTTGAACCATGAAAACCAGTGTGCCGAACGTTAGATATTGTTAAAGAATGCCAACAGATGAAATACCCCGCAAAGACAATATATGGGCATACACCACCTTGCGGGACACTAGATATGGTATCTTTCAGTACTTGTTTGTCAAGATTTTTTCTAAATGTTTTTTGGCAGTTTTTCTCGTCGGATACGCCGCGATCATCTGATCCGGAAGCAGGTATTTAACCCCTTCCAAGAGGGGAAAAATATTACCGCGCCCGGGCATGACCTGTCAATGTTTTTTATCTCGCCGGCGAACAATGGCTGCCTCGCTTCGACCACACAAGCCATGCCGGCAGGAACAATAAAACCAGCGCGCCCCATCCATTCATTTGAAAGTACTGGACTGAAGATCCAATTAACGGCACGGCCACCAACAAAACAACAAACGTGACCTTGCTTAAAATGACAGTTTCAATGCCGTAGCGCAGCGAAGCCCACCCCCACACCAGGCCAAAAGCGATAAGTTCAATCGCCCTCATTTGAATAGGCCGCACCGCCGGATGAATCGCTTCAAACGCGAAGAAAACAGCCGCAATCAATATCGCAGCCCAGTTTTTCTTAAAAAGTTTTAATGCAGCGAAGATGATGAAGAAAAAATAAAATAACCCGTCTTTTAATTCACCACCAAAAATTTGAATAGCATCAAACGCCGGAAAGTAAACACGGAACGAATGTGCATAGCTATCAGCAATCGGCTTCCATAAAACCGTATAATGAGACCCAATTAAATAGAAAAGCGTCACATACCCCGCGTAAATAAACCCCAGACAATACCCAACCCATACCCGCTTTCGCATTTCTTCAGGATCACCTGTCCTTGACAACAGGAAGTCTGTAACGGGAAAAGGATTTTTTTGCAGGCCCCTGGCCAGAGAATCTCCCACAACAAAAACTAACAATAGCCAGACACTCCCCCACAAGAAAATAATCGCCTCTTGCAAAACATAAAAAGAAAGAAACGCAGACTTATTCAGCCATGGAGTGTAACCACTCCAAATGCCTGGGAGATTATTAAGGATAGCCAGAAGATTCACGATAAAAAATACGCCCGCGCAAATCAATGCCGGTTTCCAGCGCAGAGAGCCATATTTATACTGGATAAAAAGAAAAACAAGCACCCCGATTTTAACGACCCCCAGCAAAATAGAAAAAATAAAAATAGCAATATCGCCGGGCATCTCTTGTTCTTTGGAATTCCAGCTGAACGATTCAGGGATTTTTAAAAATTTGCTATACGCGCCCAGCTTTTCCCCTTGAACGGCAATAAATACCCTGAGACCGGCATCACCGACCTGATAATCGGTCTTTTCCCACTGGAAAGAATAATCTGTCCGGTACGGTAATTTTTTGGATGTCCTATCAACAAGATGATAATTATCCAGGCGCGCTCCCTGAATACTGAAATACTCTTCCGCGATTCGCAGGGCATCTTCCGGCTGCAAATCAACGCCCGGCGCATTGTCTTCAAGCGCACGGCCGAAATAGGTCACTTTGCCGGTAGCGCAATCCAATGATACATATAAACTTTCGCTCTTTTCCTCCTGAAAATACCTGACTGACCAGGCGTTACAGGGGATATCCCCTTTTTCTAAAATCTCACGGGTCTTTTTCATCCCGAACGTCTTCTTTAAATACATGGGTTCGCAGGTACTCAGCGTCACAGTCTTGTCATAAGAAGACGGCTTGACACCCAGCCGGAGGAGAAACTGGTCCGCCTGGCTAATCGCTTTCTCCGGACTAATTTTCACGCGGACAGTCGACTCAGGCCGCGTATCCTTGTAATAATAAAGGAACAGGCCAACACCCAGTATCGCTGCCAAAAACCATACCATTATTATCCCGCGCATGATCTTCCTCCTTTATAAATCCGCAAACCTAATTAAGATAAAGAATAAAAGTAAAATCCGGCTTTTGGGCTGAATCTGCCGGCTTCTCACGCCACAAATCACACGCCAAGACAGCCGGAAGGTCCGTAATCCTGAATTTCAGGTCCGGCTCATAGGGGCTCGCGTTATTGCATCCTCCCGGATAACCGCAACTCCCGCCGAGATGAATAAATCCTTTCATCGGCATAACATCTTGAAACATCTTGGAATCTGATACCGGTTCCACATTTTGAGATTGAGCCCTATTAACACGGATATATTCAAACCCAAAGTCCCGCGCATTGTAATTAACCAGTTCCAGGATGTCAGACGCCCCGTCTTCTTTTGGATACCTTAACCGCTCACGGAAGAACCGTGAAATATCGTATACAGCCTCTGCCCTGGATTCCCCTGCCACCCATTTCAATGACAACGGCCTGGGAAACGCGGGATCGCAGGGAACCCCGTGCATAGGAAAAGCCTTGCCCTCATCAAGACCCAGCAAAAGGTATGGATTAATAAAAAACCGTGTTTCTTCAGCCGGCCCGTCAATGCTGTTAGAACCTGGCCCCTCACAAAATTCTCCCTCAATCCCCCACCACGGTTTGTTGCTGACAATCTGACCAAAAACATTCGAGGAAGGATGATAGTCTTTCTCAAGAAGAATAGCGTGAAGATTAACATTCATCGTTCTAATACTGAAAATTTCCTCCCGCGACTTATAATCCAGCTCTATCGGCTCCTCAAGAGGAATATCTGTCGACAAAGGGGCATCCGCACCAACCTTAATTTCATTCCCGCTTTCATGAATCACGGGTGCCGCCTGAACATTTTGCACAAACCCCGGCGCCGCATTCTCCTGCACGGCTCTTTGATAGAAAACAAAAATTCCCCCCAGGATGATCGCGTATAAAACAAATCGAAAGTTCCCCATAAGCCCTCGCGGTAAACCAAGATGATCCGTTAGTCGTTTTTCCCCATCGCGCCCTTGGCGCCGAAGCATGCACTGTGACTTTTTTACCAGCCTATCACACATTTACCATCAAGAAAAGACCCGGGTTCCCCGGCCTTTAACGGCCGGGACAAGACAACCGGCACTACCTTTTCTTATTGATCAATACAGGATAAACAGACACGCGCAGGCCCAATCCCAGCATACCCGGCAAAGCTAATAATGCCGGCGGGAAATAATCGGTTTGCACACATGTCCGCCGTTCTGCAATAGCAAAATCAATCTCAGCCTTACTGTCCGATCCGGCAAAAACAACTAAATTCCTGATTGCTTGAAAATTGGTTTCAAGAAACATCATAACGTCTCTAATCTGTTCTTCTAATTGATCAAAATCCGCCCCGCTCATTTCAATATTTATCCCTGAACATTCATTCTTTTTACCGTTGGGCTTGCTTTTATATTGAGGCGCTCCTTTTACAAATACAGCGCACGGATGCAATGCGGTTTGCAATAAGAATTCATCAACATTAAAATTCTTGCCTGAAACACGAAGCATACAGGACATTATCATTTCCCCGCTTTGATTATGTTTATAATCCGCGCCAATTCAAAGATGCTGTCCTTATTGGCAGACTTTGCAACAAAGGCTGAACCTTCTGAATCAAAATCTATGCTCTTTAATAAAATAGGATTGTTTTTTTTCAAATAAGATATAATTTTTTCTTCAGCCTCACGTTGCTCTTCAAGATCAAAAAAATCTGCCAAATCTTGATCTATCCAATAACTCTCATATACCTTTGACGGTAATCATATGCGGATGTTTCCTATGTCGGCGTCCTTTCTCCGACAGGCGCTCCCTTTCTATTCTTATTGAACCGTTCATCATTATTACAAAATTCTTGAAAGTTATATCAATTGTCCAGCCGATTATTTATTCTGCACAGGAAACTTGCTCATGAGCCCCATGGCATAACGCGCGATCAATGCGGCATCATACAAGGTTATTGTCCCGTTACCAGAAACATCCGCGGCCGCCGGATTAAAATCCCCAGGCGATAACCCGCAGGCATACTTCGCCGCCAGTTCAGCATCACGCAGTGTCACCTGTTCATCACCGTTGACATCGCCCAGAATCATAGAAGAAAGATTGATAAAACCGGCAAAATCATTCGGATAGCAGGCAGCAGGATTGAATGTGCCGCCGTTAATTAAATCCTGATGATTGAAGCACAATTGCGCCGGGATTTGATCAACCATTCCTGACGCTGATCCCGCACTCGGATCTGAACCTCCCGTTACTCCGGGACCGATGGGAGGCCATGCCGGGTTGCCCCACGGCGTTGCCCACCATGAAGGAATATCAGGATAATACAAAGACGCCGGCAATTGGCTTTCCGGCGGACCAACCAAACCTGTTGTCACATCTGCCGGGACCTCATTTATATCCCACTGGGTGGATCCATTCACAACATCGTAATTACCCCAGCGATAAAGCGTATTCAACGTGTTAACGGCGCCTGTATCAATGCTGCTGACGCCGCCAGGAGGATGGACAACACCTCCCGCCGCGTTCCATAAGCCAATACTATAAATTAATTTATCTCTTCCTATATTAACCTCTGGCGTACTTTGATATTTTATTGTAAATCCGCTGTAACCCAGCACATTACCCATAACAGATTCATAAAGATGCTGCGCCTCAATGCATAAACATTGCCTGTTGTTATATGCCTGATTAGTTGGCTGATACCCCGTCAATCTGTTTCTAAATACAGTGTCATTGCTGCCTGATCCCCAAATATTATCAATGGTTAAAAGTACCGTCACGTTACCTTCATATAAATTGGCAAAAGTATGTGAAATGTGCGGCTCAATGCCTGACCATTGCCAGGTGTCACGCGCGGGAATAATATAATTAAAACCTATCACATTCCCGCTTACCGGGTAATCCGTCACAATGGGCCCCACCTGATTAATGATATTATTTTCAACCAAACTTGATGATGCCCAATCAAGTTCAATAGAATATTTGCCGGGGCCGGTACCCGTCCCGCCGGAAAAATAATTGTCCCTGAATTCACCGCGATAAGACCACCACCCATACCCGATCGCCGCGCGACGGGGATTTAAGAACTCCACACCTTTGACCCAGCAATTCGCGCACATCATAAAATTCACCAGCCAATTATCGCCGCCATTTACCCCGTTAATGGTCATATGCTCAACCCCGGCATAATTCAAATATTGCGCCGGCCCTCTGGAAGTATAATAATTTAACCACCAGATTCTTGGATTTAACGCGCCCTGCGATTGACCGGTAAACGTCACAGGGGTATCAAGGGTCACGGTATTGCCGTTGATGGCAGTGACCTGATTGACTTGGATCTGAACACGCCCGCTTCCTCCCCACGCCTGTGTTTCCGTTGCCGCCATTTGACCACCGCTGTTAAGTCCTTCGTTCCCGGCAGGATTAACGAAGGACGGATCATTCGGCTGATCTAAAACAATGATCTGCCCTGCCTGTAAACCGGCTGTACTGGTGACTGTTATGGTCTGCTGCCCTTTTGAAAAGGCGGCCGGCGTTGTGTTAAACCCGGAAGGATAAGAACCCTGGCTGGTCGAAAAAAGGATTGACGTCGCCAATAAAATCGTCGCGCCAGGCCCTGCGCCACGAAGGACAACAGGATTTTGATTAATATAAATAGGTGAACTTAAATTATATGTCCCGGCAGGAAAATATACCACCTGATTGGCGGGACAACTGTTGACGGCATTCTGGACAGCCTGGGAATCATCGTGCTTCACATCAATACCTGACACTGTATTAGGAACATTGCCTGCCAACGTCAATGTATTCCCGTTAATGGCCGTGATTGTACTTATAAAATTTGAATATCCCGGCGCTGTGGTTGATAGCGTGCCCGCAACCCCTGTCGTATTTCCCGCCAACGAACCGGCAGCTTGATTGCCGTAACTTGTTTTCGTAAAGATAACAGTCTCGGAATTCACCGCTGTCTTCCATGAATAAAATGATGCCGCGCTGATCTTATTGGCGACGGTAGCCGCTGAATCACCGGCAGATACAGCCACACTTACAGTTCCGCTTCGAGGCAGCGTAACAGTTATATTCCCTGCAGTGGCAGCACCGGAAGTGATCTGCAATTGCTGTACGTTATATTGGCCGGCCCCTAACCAAATACCTTGATTAACAGCAAAATCTATCGGCGAGGCAACTATCAATTGATTAGAACCGGCATTAACACTCCCTGTCGTTGTGCCGGCGCTTCCCGAGGCATGGAAATCTGTTACACGCGCGCCTATCGTCGTAATATTAGGGATTCCTTTCGCTCCATTATTAACGGCTCCTATTGACTGCATAACCCCTGCATGGCTCCAGATAGCTGAATATTCCCTGTTGGCGGGAAGCACCTGACTATCATTAATGGGGGCAATGACAATAGGCGCCGGAGGTTCTGGCGTTGTCACAGAAATCGTATTTGATATCGCAGAAACATTATTGAAAATATCATACGCTGAAACATTATATGAATAGGCCGTATCTGGTAAAACGCTGTTGTCACTATAAGCTGTTACGCCAGAAGGCGTCTCTGCCACAAGAGAATTATTGCGATAGACATAATAACCGGCAACTGATCCTGACCCGTCGGCGGAAGCATTCCAGGAAAGGTTAATTTGTACCGCATTGACAGAAGCAACTGTTAAACCTCCGGGGGCACCGGGAGGCTGAGATCCCGATGAACCTTGATTCGGCTTAAACGCCATGCCAATAACAAAATCTAACTGCCATCCGGCACTCGATGTGAATAAAATCTGCGTTGAGGGACTGGCTGTAGTCTGAATTTGATCTTCACTGATTAAGCCAACATTATTCCTGCTGCTATTATTAAATTCACGCATAGCAAAATTAGTGCCGGCTGATACAGATAAATTCGAACCGCCATTAACATTGGCTGTTGCGCCAAATATATAGTCACCGGAGGTATGAGTTGTAAAATTTCCGGAAGTGATCGCATTTGTCCCGCCATTCTCACTGATGACATGCCCGACGGCCCCATCCAATGGTGAGGTCGGATCTACCCCTCTGATTTCCTGAACAATCATGTATTTTGTGGCTTCAGGGGAAGCAAAAGTTGCTGTAACACGACAGCGTGATCCGCCTTTGATATTCTTGGCGTAAGCTCCTTCAGCAGCAAAACCATGACTCGTTATCAACGTCGCTGGCACTAACGTATAAGTGTTTCCACAACTGTCCGTTACACCTGTTAAAGAACCTGAAGAAGAATATCCGGCAACATAAACAGCAATCAAATCCCCTGTCGCGGCAATGGAAGGCAATGTTGTGCTGATTGTTGTGCCCGGGGTGCCCCCTAAATTCAAAGTATTGGCTGACTGCACGTAGGCAGGGATTGCCTGTGCCGCGGTATTTATAAAAAAGAACCCAAGGATAAAACATAAAAAAGCCCAACCTTTTATCATCACGGCCAGGCTGGACTTAATATTTGTTCTCACTTCAGCTATAATCTTCATAGCAGTCAGGACCCTTAACGTTGCACCCCCATCTTGCGATGAGTTTGCCTTTGCATGTATGCCATATGCTCCTCTATGAAGTTTACCATATAAATAATAAAAAAGTGCCCTCCCGCAGAAAAGCTCCTTATATTAGCCGAAACGCGCCATACATCGATTATTTCATCAAAATATCTACCAAGCCGCTGTATGAACCTTGATCATCAGGATTGGAATTATCTGACGCCGGCACCCAAAAATGTTCAAGCCTAATGCCTGCCTCCTGGATTGCCGCACGATACTTGATCATGTCCATGGCCGTCAGCTTCCAATCCGATTTGAATTCATAAAGAGCCCCGGGATTCACCGCAAAGGTTTTCTTGAGCTGTTTTTTAAATTTATCCATGTCTTTGGCGCAGTCGATGCCATTAACAAAAAGACCCAAATCACCATAATGGACATAACTAAAATTAACACTGAAAGAATAATACATCGCAATTTGTATCATCTTGAAATCATCTGAATTCTTTAAGATTTCTTTTGGCACGGCTTCTTCAAATTTCTGGCTGCGTTCATTAACAACAATCAATCTCCCATCGGATACGTTCAATGATTTGATATAAACTTCCTGGGCATCCGATTCCAGCGTCGGATCAATAACGATCTTGTAGAAATTCTTCTCCCACAGCTTTTTTGAAGCTTTGAAATCCCAGGCCTCGACATACCCCTGCCTGGATCCATTATTAGGAGCAATAAAAACAACACCCTTGTAATAAACCGGCTCTATTTTTGCCGGCGGGAATCGCATGGCTTCACATAAAGAAGATCCAACAAATAATATGACTAAGATGAGCCCGGCAATATTTTTGTTCATTCACCCCTCCTTTTTCACTGTTACCACCTGAACCATTAATTATATTTTCTGGCTTTATACAATGATAACGAAATCTTAGAAATTTCTCCCTCTCTAAACTAATAAAACTTGTCCCTATCCGTATGCGCATCAAAATTGCAATCTTTTCCTTATTCAAAGAAAAACCGCTCCTTGCGGTTAGGTTTGCTACAAAGAAAAAATATCGCCATATAGCCCCAACGAAGCATAAAAATATTTTCATTCCCTTAAATATCTAATCAGCGGCTTCTGACATCAAGATTGATCAAAATTTGAATAAACCCGGATTGTGCAGTAGCCGTCTTTCCTCAACGCCCCTGTTTACACCAAAATGTGCGTAATTAATTCAACTGGCCTTCCCCAATTTTAGCGTCAGGAAAAGGCCCGGGTTCATCCCGCATTACCACTGCCTGTTGAAAAGTGAGGGATAAAGCAAAAAATGGAACCCGGCAAATCAAAGTCTATAACAATCAGCGGCCACAACGTCGGAAAATGAACCCATTCGCGGTGATTTCAATATTGCCTTTCCCAAATTTACCCAGCTCAACCATAATTAGTTTCGTCTAAGAAGTGCCAAGGCATTAGCGCCTTTGTATGAGTTAATGCTCCTGGAGATATTATCCCACGATCTTGTTCTTAATGACGATACAACGGTGGACTTACGCGACGGTCGGAGGACACCGCCCCACGTGCGGGCATAGAGATCTTAAGCATGATCTCCCTGCTTTACAAGATCGAAGCTGAAATCAAGCATCTGCCTCCTGACGAGAAAAAGGCACGGCCGATCATCGAGAACAAGATCAAGCCCTGGCTGGAAGCCGGGTTAACCGCACACCTGCCGCAATCGGAAATGCGTAAGGCGATCGGGTATTCCCTGGGGATCTGGAAGGAGCTTCAAACTTATCTTCTTGATGGTCGTATTCCGATCGATAACAATCTCGCCGAGAATGCCATCCGGCCCATTGCCCTGGACCGCAAGAACAAGATCAACACCTGGGCGTATCTCAAAGACGTCCTGCAACGCATCAACGCCCATCCCTCCAAACGCCTTCATGAGCTCCTTCCTGACCGCTGGCAGTCAAATAAAAGTTGATCATATAGCTCCAAACAAATCGAAATTCGCATGGAGAGCGATGGTCTAGCGTTTGGATAATGCATTCAAGTAAATACTTTAAGGCGCCCTGCATCGATGGATACTAATATTTTACCTTTTCCGTCGAGTTTGCCAAAGGCTAATACTCATTTCTATGGGGATTTCCCCCTCTACTTTCAGGTATACTCATTAACTAGCACAGGTGCCCGGTAAAAATCAAAATAATAGCGCCAAACTTTATTATTAATGTGATTTATATGTGAAAATTATAAAAAATTTCGTTCTTAAATCTTTAGTTTAAACTCATTCAAATACTTAATAGGAACTATAAAACTTTGGCACCAGCTACCAAGTGAAATAAATTTCGATGAAGTAGAAAAACCGACAAAACAGGGATACTTTATTGGAATTTGGTGTTGCAGAGATAAATCAGGAAAATTAAAGATTTGAACTTGGTTATTACAATTAACTGCAATCAATTTTTCATCATTGGACCAATCCAAAGAATAACCAGTACCGCCAAAAACAGCGTTTTGCCGCATTATTACTTCTAATTTCTTCAAATCAAAAATTTCTATCGTTCTAGGAGGGGCGCCATAAATAACACCTAAAAAACGTCCCGAAGGGCTAACTTTTAGGTCAACGATAAATGGCCATTGTTGCGGAAGCTCAAAATAGTTGTTGGTGTCAAGCGTAAAGGGCCAACGGCGTAAAATCACTTTATCCTTAGGTGGTGGTTCTGATCCTGAAACGGGGCGGGATCCTAGAGAATATACAAAAAAACTGCGGTCTAAAGGAGTAGATAAATTGTTGAATATGCAACCTTGAGAACTCTCCCGATAAATTGTTTCAGTTGTATAACGGTCTCGAACGCTCAACAACCCACTCCAAGACACTGTAACAACACAACAACCGCACTTTGAAAAGTAAGCCCTTGAACCCTCCCCTTCTTTTTGATTCATAAAATCTTTTTGCACACTTCCATCTTGTGCATTTAATATTTTTATTCCTCCCGATGTGCTTTTAACTACTAAACATTGTCCATCCGGTGAAAAATCAATGTTACCAGGATGGATAACGGCAGGTGTTTTAAATAACAATTTCTGAGAAGAAACGGACATAATTCCTACATTTCGATCACTTATAAAAGCAAAGTTGTCATCATCAGGAGAAAAAATAATTTCATATGCTGTTTTTAATTTAATAACTGGTGTTATTTTTACCATTCAACCTCCTTAATGTCCGCCGGCCTAAAGAGCCTCGATGAATCTCTTCATTTATTATGTAATACCAGACATTAGCCGTCCATGCGAATCTTGATTTGTTTTGGAAATTTTTGATCAACTTTCACGTATCCGTCCGGTAAGCTCAGGGGTTCCACCGGCCGGATACGAATATACACCATGATGCAAATCGATTGTTTCAACTTGATTGATAATCATATCTTCTGGTGACTTATCCGGCAAAATCTTAAATGATGTAACACCATACTCAATGGATGCCGCGATATCTCGCGACCAGATATTCTCAATCACGGGAATGTTCATTTCTGAGGCACAAACCCACATATGCAATCGTTGGAAAAGTTCTATATGGTAATTTTGTATCGCTTAATCATGTTTACAACAGAACGTATTCTGATTTTACAACTCTTGAAAAAACCTCAAATGGTATTGTAGTTTCAGGAACAACTGGTGCTGGTATTTCCGGCAATGAAATATTTATGTACAATCAAAACGATACACTTAAACCAGCCTCAACCTTCAATACTACTTATCCTTTTGTATTGGGCATAGATACTGCACTTACGCATTTTAACTGGGGCATTGCCACAAGGGTAAACAGTGCAGATGCAAAAATAGCTGCCTTAGCAGTGGATAAAGCTGATAATATATATGCAGGAGGAATCTTTTCCGATAGTATTTACAATAGTTTTGGTGCCGGCATTGGCAGCCAGGGCGGTCCCTCCGATTTCTTTATAGCTAAGATAGCGGCAACTAATAATTGTGGCTGCGCTCTAGCACAAACTTTTCCGCAAAAAGTAAGCCTTAATAACAATGTACTTATTGTAAAAGGAACAGCTACAGGTGTAGTAGATAGTTTGTACTGGTATTGGGGCGATGGAAGCAGCACAAAATACCTTGCACAAAATACCAATGTAAGCCATACCTATAGCGTAGGAGGCAATTACAGTGTTAGTTTGCGTTCGTATAATTATTGCGGCACCAAAGATTCAAGCATACAAATAACAGGTGTAGGCATTATAGAGCAAGAACTAAAATACCTTGCCGCTTATCCCAATCCGGTAAGCCATACCTTAACCATAGAAAACCCATACCAAAGCAGTATGCAACTTAGTATTTACAGCATCACCGGCAAATTGCTTTACAGCCACCCATACCAAAACTATACCACTACCATAGACATGAGTCCCTATGAAGCAGGTATTTATTTTGTAGAAATGAAACTGGAAGATGGCAGAAAAGCAGTACGAAAAGTAGCGAAAGAATAGTAATTAGTTAATAGGAAATAGTTATTAGGAAAATAGGAAGTATACTTAATAAGCAAACAACAAGAAATAAATGATGCAAAAAATACAATCTTACACTACCGGAGTTCTTCCTCTATTAGAGCCTGTCCCGATTTTTCATCGGGAGGAAGTTAGAAGGGGTAGTAGCTAAAAACAATAATCTATAATACTTTGTAATCAGTTTTTTAAATAAAATTGTATCATTAATGAGATGCTTCCTAACATCAGCATGACAAAAAAATCAGCACTCCCCAAAATGATTATAAATGATGAACAATGAACCAATATCCATTAACCATTAACCATTAACCATTAACTAATAACCAATAACCAATAACCAATAACCATTAACTTAATAACAAACAACAATGAAAACAAAACAAATTTTAATTACACTTTTACTATTTACCTCCACTTTTCTCTACGCTCAAACGCCCAAATTCCAATGGGTAAAAGGAGGTGGCAGTGGTGGCAGTGCCACCAATTCGGGTTTAATGGAAAGCTGCAAATGGATAAATACCGATGCCCATGGCAATATTTACGGTATGAGCAGTATTTTCAGTCCATCCATCCATATAGATACCTCCTACAAACCAAGCAGCTATGGTTTCGACGATTTTGCCGTATTCAGCTACCGCTGCGATGGCAGCCTGCGATGGGTAAGATATTTTGGCAGCACAACGAATGATACTCCAAAAGGAATGTTTACGGATAGCAATGGAAATACTTTTGTGATTGGACAAGTGGCTGTTTGGAACAATGGAAATTCCTATTTTGGCGACAGCACGGTGTTAGCAACCACCGCAATGGCAAAAAGTTATTTTATAGCAAAGATAGATAGCACAGGGCACACTTGTTGGCTTAGTTTGCCAGGTCCTGCATTTCCAACATCTCTAAATACATCTTATTTTTTATCTATAAAACCAGACAATCAAGGTAATTTATGTGTATTAACATTGTATGGTAGCATCGTTAATTTGGGAGCTTTTACCATACCTGGTAAAGGTTATTATGTGGTAAAATTCGATAAAAGCAATGGCAATGTAATAGGACTAACGAAATTGGATTATTCAGGACGCCATACCTCAGGAATCAACTTTGAAATAGATCATGATAATAGTTGTTTTTTATTTGATGGTTTGGGTTATCCTGATACTTTATTTATTGGAAGCAATGTACTTGCTTGTGAAAATGATAGC
>JBAXBM010000001.1:0-32987 GCA_037141995.1 Candidatus Omnitrophota bacterium | reverse complement strand
CATGATGGGGATGCGTCAACAAGTACCATGACCGTCATTTCTCTCTCTTCGACGAATTTTTTCACATGCGGGACACCGGTGCGCGCCGTAACATTCCAATCAATACTCCGCACATCATCGCCGGGCAGATAAGCCCGTACTTCATCGAATTCCATCCCCCGCCCTTTAAACACGCTATGATATTGACCGGCGAACACATCCGTGACAAGGCGGTTGGTTGTGATCTCGATCCGGCGGATTTTATCAAGAATATCTTTGGGGATCATAACAGGACCTGGGGAATAAAACTTATGGAACCTGAACCTGATCAAAAATACGCGTTACTATATTTTCAGATGAAAGATTCTCCGCCTCGGCTTCATAGCTGGGTGCCACACGATGACGTAACACATCCATCCCTATTGTTTTCACATCCTGCGGTGTTACATAACCGCGCCCTTGGAGAAAAGCATGTGCCCGGGAAGCAATCGCAAGATTGATAGTCGCTCTTGGACTTGCTCCGTATAAAATAAGAGGCTTTAAATCCGCCAAAGAATACTTTTCAGGTGAACGCGTTGCTTCAACAATGTCTACAATGTAATGTTCGATTTTCTCATCCATATAAACCTCATCCACCACTTTACGGGCTCGCAAGATATCATTCAGGGAAGCGATACAGTTAAGGATAATAGGCCTTCCTGTATTGCCCATACGGCGTAGGATCAACAGCTCCTCTTCTTTGCTGGGATAACTGACTTTAACTTTAAGCATAAAACGGTCTACTTGAGCCTCAGGCAGCGGATATGTGCCTTCCTGTTCGATAGGATTTTGAGTGGCCAACACTAAAAACGGCTCGTCAAGTTTCATGGTATCTTCACCAATTGTCACTTGCCGTTCCTGCATTGCTTCAAGAAGGGCACTCTGCACTTTTGCCGGAGCACGGTTAATTTCATCTGCCAGAATAATATTGGCAAATACCGGCCCTCGTTTCACAGAAAATCCAGATGTCCGCTGGTCATATATTAATGTCCCTATAAGATCAGCCGGAAGCATGTCAGGAGTAAACTGAATGCGCTGAAACTTCGCCTGAAATGTGTCAGCTAATGCTTTAACAGCCGTTGTTTTTGCTAAACCGGGAACACCTTCAATAAGGATATGCCCATTGGCAAGGATGCCAACCATTAAACGTTCTACAAGCGCTCGCTGGCCGATAAGAATTTTTTGCATTTCAAGCATAACAGCTTGAATAAAAACACTTTCTTTCTTCACTTTTTCATTGATTAGCGCAATTCCTTCAAATGACATAAACTACCTCCTAAATATCACCTTCTTGGAACAATTCTGTAATAGCTGTAACAGGCGCTGGATGATACCAGACGCCGGCATAACGCTCTATTTCCTCTATGGCATATTCTCTTGAAAGTCCAATCCGATAGGGCCGATCTGTCGTCATGGCATCAAAAGTGTCTGCAACCGCGATAATAGCTGATATCATCGGAATATCATTGCCTTTAAGAGCATCAGGATATCCTGAGCCATCAAATTTTTCATGATGATGCCTAACGCCATCAATACAGCCTTTAAAATCAGGAAGCGTCGCCAGGATATCTGCTCCCCGTGCGGCATGCGTTTTCATCACCTCATATTCATCCGACGTCAAATTATTTTTCTTGGCAAGAATTGATTCCGGAATACCTATTTTACCAATATCATGCAAAAGGCTGGCGATATGAAGATTCTCAAAAAACTTTTCTGTTACGTTTAACGTGCCGTTGGCCGCCATACGCCGGGCAATTTTTTGAGCATATTTTGTCACACGTTCCGTGTGCCCATGCGTATAACTATCCTTGGCTTCAATAAATGACCCAAATGCGATTGTTGTCTGAATAAAAAGGTTTCGGCTATGCGCAGCCTCCTGTTGAAGGCCTTCAAATAATTGCGCATTACGTATCGCCATCGCCACATCAGAAGCCAATGCAGAAAAGAAATCCAATTCATCCTGTTCAAGCCGTGTCCCATCATGTTTAGCGCCAAGAAGCAAAACAGCTAACAATTGATGACGATAAAAGGCTGGGACGCACGCCACACTGTTAAGCATGGGCATTTGCTCACTGACATCCCGTAAAATCTCACGTGAACCGTTGGCTGACCCTAAAACGGACTCATGCCAAATCATACGGTCAATATCGTCAAAGACGAGTGCATTACGGCTATCGATCAGATATTTATATTCTTTTTGATGAAAAATGCGAATAATCGGATGGTTTTTTTCAAAACGAAGAAATCCTTCAGGGATACGATCTCCGGTTTCCCCCCTGGAAACAGCCAAAACATATGATTCCAGGGTGGGTTCAAAAAGGATCATCCCTGCATGCCTGAGCTTGGCCTTACGCACAATCATGCGAACAAGCAATTTAATTAAAAACACATGATCATGTATCATGATCATGCCTTTGCTGGCCGTTTCCAATTCTTTTTTATAATCAATCTTTATTGTCATGATTGGAATGAGAATTCACGCAAAACTACTTTTTCAAGCTCTTCCAGGATCAGTGGCTTATGAATAAAACCTAAAACACCCATCGCAAGTGTTTCTTGAACAATATGTTCATCTTCGATCCCTGAAACCATAACAACTTTCACAGGGTTATTACGACGACGCAATTCACGCAAGACATCAACACCTGAATTCTCTCCCATACGGATATCCAAAAGAATAAGATCAGGCAGCGTTGTTTCTATAGCTTGCAATGCCTCAAGACATGTTGAGGCAACTGAAACATCAAGACCACGCTTGCGAAAAAAGTTCCGCGCGAATTCACGCACATCAAGTTCATCATCAACAATTAACAGTTTGGACATATAAGTATTATAATACAAATCCTTTATTTTCAATCTTCTTTGAAGAAAAATACAATCAAAATACAGTTAGACAGAAAAACACAAAAAAACGTAAAAAACTATGTATTATAAATAGCAACCGCCATATTAGAAGCCAACGCAGAAAAGAAATCTAATTCATCCTGTTCAAAGCGCGTATTATCGAGTTTTGATCCTAAAAGCAAAACAGCTACCAACTGATGACGATAAAAAGCTGGAACACAAGCCACACTGTTAAACATCGGCATTTGTTCTCGAACATTTTGTAAAATTTCACGCGAATCAATATTTTGTCCAAAGAATGATTCATGCCAAATCATGCGGTCAATATCATCAAAAAGTAATGCAGTGCGTCCGGCCATCAGATATTTATATTCTTTATGATAAAAAATATGAATGAGGGGGTGTGTTTTTTCAAAACGGAGAAACCCTTCAGGAATACGGTCACCCGTCTCGCCTTGCGACGCAGTTAAAACATATGAATCCACACTTGATTCAAAAAGAATAATCCCCGCATGTTTCACCCCCGCTTTACCGACGAGGAAATTAATCAACGAAACATGGTCATGCATCATGTCTTTTCTCAGCGCTTCCAATTCTTTTTTATAATCAATCTTTATGCTCATAATAATGATGAAAATTCACGTAAAACAACTTTCTCAAGCTCTTCAAGGATAAGTGGTTTATGTATAAAACCTAAAACCCCCAGGGCAAGTGTTTCTTTAACAATTTGTTCGTCCTCAATCCCTGAAACCATGACAACCTTCACAGGATTATGACGACGGCGCAATTCCCGCAAGACATCAACACCTGAATTCTCTCCCATGCGGATATCCAAAAGTATAAGATCAGGCAGCATTGTTTCTATGGCCTGTAACGCCTCAAGGCATGTTGAAGCCACACCAACCTCAAGACCTCGCTTACGGAAAAAATTGCGAGCGAATTCCCGCACATCAAGTTCATCATCAACAATTAACAGTTTGGACATATACTTATTATAATACAAATCATTTATTTTCAATCATCTTTATAATAATTTGAACACTAAAATGTTATCCCTTGCTAGCTGTCAAATAAATGGTAATTTTTGTCCCTTGCCCATAAGTCGAATTCATTTCAACCTTGCCGCCATGATTATCTTCAATAATTTTACGAATCACATACAAACCAAGACCCGTTCCTTTTTTTGTCGTTGCCTTCGTCGTGAAAAAAGGCGTAAAAAGCTTCTCCATATCAGTAGATTTAATCCCAATCCCGTTATCAGAAAAAATAATTTCAAGTAATCCGTTAATTTCACTCACGTGAACAGTTAGCTCACCAAGATAATTTGGTTCTTTCAACTCCGCTTTTCGCTGAACAGTGGCATCATAAGCATTGTCAATAAGATTAAAAAAAACTTCTTGTAGTTGTGTGAAATTACCGCGGACGCGGGAAATCGCGGCTGGATCAAATGCTTTCTTTAATTTAAATTCAAAAGAACTTATTTTAAATTGCGCCATTTCGTAAGAACTACGGATAATATCATCAATGCTATAGGCGGCAAAACCTTCTTCTCCTTTCCGCGTATAACGCATAAGCCCCTGAACAATCTCTCCTCCCCGCATCACATTATCTTGAATACGAAATAACGAATGCTCAAATTCTTTAAGAAGAGGTTTGAGTTCGTCAGTTGAAAAGAAATCACGTCGTAATTTTAGCGTATCAAGCATATCGCTTGCGATAAAACCCATCGCGTGCAAGCGATTGTTGATCTGGTGTGAAAGTCCGTCAGCCATAGTACCGATTGTTGCCATCTTTTCAGCCTTGAATAGCTTTTCCTGAGTTTTTTTCATATCTTCATAGGATAAAGCATTCTCAATGGCTAAAGACGCTTGATTGGAAAGGATAGAAAAAACATTAAGATCATCTTCCGTATAATTCCGGCCATTAAATTTTTTCCCCATCAAAACAATCGCAACGATATTAGTACGTATATAAATAGGAAAAATAACCTCCGCGTCCAATTCTTCCATGGCCGTTTCAATAGCTACAAAACCAGCGTCTCTTTCCTGGCGCGACCTTTGATTGACTTCATCACGGACCAATGGCAAAGAAACAGATGAAAAATATTTCACAACAGGCGACATGGGATCTAAGGTAGCCCTTAACACACCCTGCTGACGCATACGCCGGGACGCTGCCAGACGAAATTCCCCGATATTACGATCAATGAAATAAATCATGGCATGATCCAGTCGGACCACGCGTGCCAGAATAAAAACAATTAAATTTAGAAGCTTCTTAAGGTCCCGGATACGCCCCATACCCGCAGATGCCTGCCGCAATGTAGCCTGATAACGGCGCTGTTCCTGCAACAAACGTTCTTCAATCCTTTTTTGAAGATACAAATATACAAATGGCCCTACAGTCGCTAAAACAGCCATAGTCGTAACAGGTAAAAGCCATCGATCAGGATATTTAAACCCTATGATAAAAGGGATTCCTAAAACTAGCGTGTACACAATCAAAAACACACCGAGTTTGGTGAATGCCACAGAAATATCAAGGAGGCGAAATTTGACAATCGCATACGCCATCAAAAGACTATAGGCCGCAACCAGGATGTCATGAGGAAATACTTCAGAGACACCATACGAAGCAAGGAAATGGATCAATCCGCTGACAAACGCCATGGTAAAAGCAACCCCAATGTACAGCAATTGATTTTTCCTGGCTTCTTTTGCTGAAATATAGCGTTCTAAAAGTTTAATAGAAGCAAAAAAATACATGAAAGCAAAGTAAGCAATAAAAAAAGGATAAAACGTCCCCGGAATAATGCCGAAACCATAATGATTAACTCTGAGATCACGGATAAACAGTGGCGAAAGGCTAATAGATAAAAATATCAAAGATACAAAAAATGAACTAATAAGAATGGTTCTGGTCGTTTTGTGCTGCCCCAGATCAAGAAGCTGGGACATAAAAATAAAAAATCCTGTAGGGACAAAGATGGCAGAAATATATATGCTGCGGAGAATTACCAGAAGGATGTCTTTCTCAAATGACAACGAAGAGACAAACGGAGACGTACTCCAGATCGCAATGAGCATTGTCACACAGGCAAAAGAACGGCGTATAGCTGAAAAACCTGACCTGAAAGCAATAAAAATTGCCAACAAGAAACAAACACTCGAAGCCAGGATTGATACTAAGGGATGAAAACTCATAGAGCGGCTGACGTCAAGATGCCAAAGAACTTCTTTTTGGCATAAGACATTAAATAATCAAAATGAAATTTATCAATCGGTGGACATGAGATGCCTGCACGTTCCATAATATAATCATAATTTGAAGTATCAAAGACCATAGGGAGGCCTGCGACATAAGGATTAAAAATACGGCCGATAGTACGATAATAAAGATTTTCAAGAGGATTCTTCTGAATTGGCTCGGATGCCACATGAACCACACCCGTGATATTCAAATGGCGAAGCATTTCATCAAGATAAAAATGATGGGACGTCTCAGCGGGGCTCGTCAGATTAAAAGCATTGCCGGCACAATCCTGCGTACAAATCTGATAAACAGCCTTGGCAACATAATCAACAGGAACAATATTAAGCCCGGCACGCGGATTGGAAAACACACGGATATCAATATTAAAAGGAATTTCAAAAAGCCTATCCATTTCCTTGATTTTTTTCATTTTAAGAGAAAGGAAAAACGCGCCCCAACTGTAAAAAGTATCAAATTTGCTTAAAGCCCCGAAAGATGGTTCAATCAACCGGCCACAAACAGAAGAAAGACGGAATATCCTGATACGACGTCCTGTTCTGCTTGAAAAATCCCGCACCATCTTTTCAGACTTCAATTTTGTCAATTCATAAGGATTACGGAACTCCCTTTGGAAATTGGTATCATCAGGACTAATATTCCCGCTGGTTATCCCGCAGGCATACGCCGTACTGATGTAACAAAATTCGCGGATTTTCATCTCCTCGACAATTTGAAGAAGTTTTTCAGTCCCTTCATTATTAACACGATTGACATCCCCCTGAACAAGATCTGAATCTCGCAGATCCGTTGACGCCGCGCTATGAAAAAAATAATCTATGCGTGACGCTTTTAACAATTCAATGGCAGAAGGACTGATGCCTATGCTGTCACAATAAAGATCCATATCAATAAAGTGGACGTTATCCCGGACAAAATCTTCTAGTGGTTTTGCCCCATGTTCAATCCCGCAATAATCAGCACCATCAACAAGCAAATTTCTCATGACACGTTCACGAAAACTATACTTAATGGATTTACGACCCAATAAAAAAACTTGGAGTTTGCCCAGGTTAGAAAGATTTTGCCGGATATATTCATAAAAAATATTCCTGCCGATCATTCCCGTAACTCCGGTAATAGCAATACATGTATCTTTCATTGAGTTCTTTCTTTACGCTCTATGCATTGTTAAAAACGATATGTTAACGTGGCATAAAGCAAATTGATCCACTGCCGATACGTACCGTTAATAGTCCCGGAGGCAACTGTATTCTCAACTTCTCGCGCCTTGTAATACATGGCCGACCAGGCTAAATCAAGGGTCAAATCTTTACGGATATCATAACCGAAACCAGTCGTTACGCCGTGAGAATCAGCATCCGGTAAGTTAGCTTCCCATGTAGCTCCAGGGACCGGACTTTGATGATAAAAATAGCCTGTTCGCAAACGAAAGGTGTCTGTGAGCGCATACTTTGCCCCAACCGCCGTTGATAAAGCACTGCGCCAATCACGCGCGATAGGATTACCATCATTGAGAACCGCCCCTCTCATCCCTGTCAGGGGCCCTGATGTGATGTCGACGAGCCCTGGATATGCCAACTCTTCTTCATTGACAATGGACCAGTTCATCCATTCCAGATCCCAGTCAAGCGTCCAACGTGATGTCGGCTTGAAACAATAACCCAAAACAATACTGTCAGGCAACGTTGACTTTGATACAACATCGGTTTCATATGAAGAAGATCCAAAAATACTCTGATAAGGATGTGAGGGGTTCGCATCATTTAAGTTATCAAGATGCACTTTACCATGATATTTATGTTCAATACGGCTGCGGTACATAAGTCCGAACTGATGCTGATCATTTGCTTTAAATAATCCTGCCAAACGGAATCCCGCGGCGGTATTCGATCCTTTTAAACGAAAATTAGCATCATCGACACCTGGATTCGCCTGAAGAATTTTTTTCTGTTTGTCGACAGACGATGCATCCACATCAAGCCCGATACCCAGCGACCATTTATCATTAATTTTGTAAGCGGTTGTAAAAAGATAATCCTGATTTTGCAAAATACTCCGGGTCGCGTTATAACGCGCGAAAGTATCCTGATTCCAGTATGTCGTTAGACCCCAGGAAGATATAGCTCCGATACCAAAAACAACATTCTTGTTACCAAGATCTGTAACGTAATAACCGCTGGGAATCAGGAAACTCCCCTGCCGCATCTGTGTTTCTTCGCCGGAGAATGACTTGTAATTTACTTTAGGCTGGATTAATGATGCCCCGAGTGAAATAGCCTGGCCTGATATTTGGGTAAGACCGGCAGGGTTAAAATAAACAGCCGCTGGCGTATTCGCCTCCCCGACAAACGCGGATCCCTGGCCGGCGACACCTGCGTCAGCGACTTCTAAACGATACGCACCAGAACCTGACGCAAAAGCCGTTGATGCAGCAACTGAAACACATAAAACACTTGTCAGTAATGAAGCCTTGAATTTGTTTAACATCCTGCCTCCATTCTCATTTAACAAAAATTAACTATTTTTTAAAACGTAAAATATTATATTAAAATACTGAACAAAATAGTAGTTTTATCCTAGAATTTTTTGATGCGGAAATTGTGAGAAAATAAGAACGATCGTTAGCAAGAATAGAGTAACGTCGTATTAGACAGCTGCTGCTCAGCTCGGGATTAAAATCAAAAATGGCACAACACCGATATACAGAGGCGTATTTTAAAATACTATAAGGCAAACAGTTCTATATCATCCCATGTTTGAATATTAGCAACATTCAATGCAGGATCTATTTTACGTATTAGACCTTTGAGAACCCGGCCAGGACCAATCTCAATAAAATCCGTGACACCTGCAGAAGCAATATAACGGATACTATCTACCCATTGGACTGACGAATAAATCTGCCGTGGTAAATTTGTACGGACCTCTTCCGCAGAAAGCCCTGGCTTTGCGGTCACATTACTTACAACTTTAATGTCTGAAATTACCAGCGGTGTTTCTACTAACGCATGGGTAAATTTATCAGCGGCAGAACGCATGAGCGATGAATGAAATGCTCCGCTGACATCCAGGGGGATTACTTTTTTACCGCCAGCTTCAATAATTAACAGGCATGCCTGATCCACAGCAGTTCCTGCGCCTGTGATAACAATCTGATCCGGTGCATTAAAATTAGCCACTTCACACCCTGTCTGGCGGCAAATATTAACAAGCTTATCTTTATCAAAACCAATAATAGCTGCCATTTTGCCAGGATTAATCCTGGCTGCTTCTTCCATGAATGCACCGCGCTGGCGAATTAATTTAAGGGTGTCTTGAAAAGACAAAACCCCTGCCGCGCACATCGCCCCATATTCACCAAGGCTCAATCCAGCTGTATAAGTCACGGATAATGCCGCCCATTTATCCGTTGATCGAAAAGCAGCCAATGCTGCCATGCTCACCGTAAAAATTGCCGGTTGGCAGTAAGATGTTGCCATTAGTTTATCATCAGGGCCTTCAAAGATTATACTCGCAAGATCTTCCCCCATTAACGCATTGGCCTGTTCAAACACGGCTTTCGCGGCAGAACTGTGATCATAAAGTTCTTTGCCCATACCAACTTTTTGGGCGCCCTGACCTGGGAATATTAAAGCAATTTTCTTCATATCAATATGACCAATCCACAATAGTGGCCGCTGTGACAAGCCCGGCCCCGAAAACAGTTAATGCCACTTTATCACCCTTTTTGATACGGCCTGCTTCGACTGCCTCGCAAAGAGCAACAACAACCGAAGCCGCAGAAATATTGCCGTACTTATCAATATTAATAAAAAACCTGTCTTTAGCAATGCCGGCTCTTTTGGCCACACTCGCAATGATACGGTCATTGGCTTGGTGCGGAACCACGCAGGCAATATCATCAACTGTTAATCCTGCTTTTGAAAGAGCTATTCCAACGGCTTCTGCCATTCCTGGTACCGCATGCTTAAAGAGTTCCTGGCCGTTCATTGTCACATAAGGAAGTTGTGCTGTGTCAGTATGTTTGTCCTCCGGCGTTCTTGAACCGCCAGGTACAACCCCCATCAACGGCGCCCCGGCACCATCAGAAATCAGATAATCGGAAAGGATGCCGCCAGAAGCAACCTGGGTTAGAACAGCCGCGCCGGCACCATCCCCGAAAAGAACACACGTGTTACGGTCGTTCCAGTCAATGATTGAAGTAAAGCGGTCCGCGGCAATCACCAAAGCATTTTTGATGGCGCCTGTCAAAATAAATTGGCGAGCTGTAGTTAAAGCAAATAAAAAACCTGAACAGGCCGCACTGATATCATACGCAAAGGCCTTGCGGGCACCGATCTCTTTTTGAACCAGGCACGCCACAGAAGGAAAAGCGCTGTCGGGGGTCACCGTAGCCACAAAGATAGCTTCGATATCATCCGCTTTAACAGGAGAATTCCTGAGGGCATCACGCGCGGCGGCTACAGCAAGGGCGCTCGTTGTTTCACCTGGTGCAGATATACGCCGTTCTTTAATGCCGGTACGTGATATAATCCACTCATCAGACGTTTCAACAAGCTTTTCGAGGTCCTTATTCGTTAATTTTCTGGCCGGAAGATATCGACCCAAAGCCACAATCCCGACTCGACTCATAGATCTCCTCTAAGCGCTAACGATCGCAGAACGCATTTTTTCAAGGATTTTATGCTCGACCTCGCGCATGGCTACGCGGATCGCATTCTTAACAGCCTTGGGCGTAGAACGTCCATGACTGATGATGACAATACCATTAACTCCCAGCAACGGTGCGCCGCCGTACTCAGAATAATCCAGCTGCTTCTTCACCTTCCTCAATGCCCCCGTCATGAAAAATGCTCCCAGCATCGCTAAGGGGCTCTTTTTGATCTCACGCTTGATGACCGTCGAAGCTGATTCCATCAAACCTTCAGCAACTTTTATAATAACATTCCCCGACAAATCCGGTTGCCACGATACAGTCAGCTTTACTTGTAAATAATTCATTGGGTTCAACGTTGCCGATAAAACCAGGAAGCTTTTCCTGCAGCAATTGATAGGACTGTTTTTCAAATCCGGAGCCTTTACCTTCTTCTTCACCGATATTCACAAGCCCGACAGTCGGATTATCTTTGCCCATCACACTTTGAATATAAACTTTACCCATTTGCCCATAACGGTAAAGATGTTCAGGCTTCGGCTCGGTGTTAGCGCCCACGTCGATCAAAAAAGCAAGGCCGTTCACTTGAGGGATAACAAGCCCAATTCCCGGGCGGTCAACACCTTCAATCATACGGAGAAAAAAAGTAGCCGCCGCCACACAGGCGCCTGTATTACCCGCAGAAATAAACGCGTCATAACCTGGTTCTTTAAGAAGATTTACGCCGACGGTAATAGAACAATCGCGTTTTTTTCGAATAACATCCGTCGGACTATCATCCATGCCGACAACCTCCGGAGCATGGATAATTTCAACTTTATTTTTGGGATAATCATACTTGGCCAGCTGTTCTTTAAGCTGATCTTCGATCCCGACAAGCGTGATCGTAACATCAA
Source organism: Candidatus Omnitrophota bacterium (assembly GCA_037141995.1). Taxonomy (GTDB): domain Bacteria; phylum Omnitrophota; class Gorgyraeia; order Zapsychrales; family Fredricksoniimonadaceae; genus Fredricksoniimonas. The sequence goes on along the minus strand of JBAXBM010000001.1, from coordinate 21,302 downwards.
ACTCCTTCACCGCATCGACTACACCTGCAATAATATTCTGCGGTGCGTAGTCTCCGCCCATGGCGTCAACGACGATCCTCAAGGTATTCTCCTCGGAAAAGGAAATTATTCGGCTTTTTTAACCTTAGGGGCGACAACCTGCCGGCCCTTGTAGCAACCTGTGATGGGGCATACACGATGACTGAAACCGGCTTTACTACCCGTGCCTGTCGAGGCCGCAGGGATCGTTTCAATACCCTGGTGCGTACGGCGCCTGCGGGAACGCGCTTTGGAATGTTGTCTTTTTGGATGCGGCATGTCACTTACTCCTCTTTGTTTTCTTTAACCCGTCAAACGGGATATCACATTTACATTGTTCTGAATTAAGGTCTAAACCGCACCCCGGACAGATCCCACGGCAATCTTCACGGCATAATATCCGCGGCGAAATTTCCATGATCATTTCTTCCCGGACGCGCGCGCCTAAATCAATCCATTCATCGCCCGGAAAAATTTCAAAATCCAATTCATAATGAGCTGTAGCTGGACGCGTGAAATGTTCAAGGCAGCGCGCACATACCCCTTCTCGCTTGTAAGATACATCAACATCCGCCATGATCACATTATCTGCTCTTTGAAGATTCGCGGATACATCAAAAGTTTTTTCGGTATCTAGAAATTCTTCATTTTCAAGGCCTATATCAGCAGGCTTCACAACAAATTCAACCATATACCCATCATTAACAATATCACGAACCCGGATCTTCATGCCGCCAGCTTAACTTTCAGCCGATCTTCAACACAACGCGGAACAAATGAAGAAATATCCGCATTAAATTTTGATACTTCTTTAAGGAGCGAAGAAGACAGAAAAGAATGCCGTTCTGAAGGCATTAAAAAAATCGTTTCAATATCTTCCGCCAGACGTCGGTTAGTCAAGGCTATCTGGAATTCGTATTCAAAATCAGAAGTCATGCGCAGCCCGCGGATCAGGACATTTGTTTTCTTCTGCCGGGCATAATCAATGACCAACCCATCAAAACTTTCGACCTTGACACCCGGCATGCCGTCGGTTGCTTCTTCCAATAACTCAACACGCTCTTGCAAGGTAAATAAGTACTTTTTACTCGTATTGTTAGCAACAGCAATAATCACTTGGCCAAAAATATGTGTGGCACGTTTTAATACATCCAGATGCCCATACGTCACGGGGTCAAAACTTCCAGGATAAATCACCACTTTTCCCACAAAACCTCACTTTGGCACCGATCGCTCCAAAACTGTCAAACAGGACGTACCGTACTTCTTATCTTTTAAAACGGTAAAAAGGCCTCCTGTATCTTCAAGCGTTTCATTCAAACCATATTGTCCTATTATATAGGATTGAGGCGTCAATATATCATGCGATAAAAGGGTTTTCAAGGTTTTTCTTCCAAGTTTCTGGTCGAATGGCGGATCAAAAAAAACAATATCAAAAAACCTTTTATCCCTGGCAAATGTCTTGATGGCGGAAAAAGCATCCAGCGGGAGAACCTCTGCTTTCAATCCCCGGTCAGCAGGCTTGAATAGTTCTAAATTTTCACGAATAACTTTAACGCATAAAGGATCGCGTTCAACCCAAACCACCTCCGAAGCCCCGCACGAAAGGGCTTCCATACCAACTGCCCCGCTCCCGCCGAAAAGATCCAGGAAACGAATGCCTTCTAAATCATGCCCTATGATATCAAATACAGCTTTGCGTAAAATATTCTGTGTCGGCCGGATATGCGCCGGCATAAAGAAATTTCGGCCGGACCACTCCCCAAGGATTATCTTCATTGTTGAATACCTTTGTATCGATTATAGTTAAAGAGGTATTATAATAGGAAATTCAACAATAAAGCAAGCGCCATGTCCATTCCCGTTGGATTCTGCCCAAACTCTTCCTTTATAGAAATCTACAATTTTCCGGACACGGTATAAGCCAAGCCCGGTTCCCTGCGCGGAACCTTTGGTTGTCACAGATGGCAAAAATATATCTTTTATAAGATGATGGGGAATACCCATACCATTATCACTAAATTCAAAACGCAAGGTGTTCATATCAGAACAAAATATGCGTAAAATTATTTTTTTATCCCCAGGCATGCCTTGCACAGCGAAAATCGCATTCGCCGCGAAATTCATCAAAATTTCTTCTAGATGAACTTTATTGCAATGAATATTCGGTAAATCAGGAGCGATTTCCCTGAATAAAAGAACGCCGTGTTTCTTCATTTCCGGTCGTATTAACAGTTCAAACGATTCAAGGACAGATGCCATACTTACCGGAGATACACGGCACGGCCCCATGCGTGAATATTCAAGGATGGTATCGACCATCCCGGCAACACGTCGGGATGATTCCAGAATATAATCCAGGGATGTTTTTATATCTTTTCTGATATTTTCAGGGATTAAAACACCATCAGCCGATATACATTCCGCCACAAGTTCTGCCTGGCCGATGATAACAGCATTAGGATTATCAATTTCATGTGCCAGTGAACTTGCCATCGCATCAAGAGATGCCACCCTGGCCCGCTGCCCATCTTCTTCCGCACGTTTAAGCGTATCAGATAAATAATAACTGTTTTCAATGGACAACGCCGCATGATCAGCAATAACATTAAAAACCGTTAAATCTTGATCAGAAAACGGGATGCCATCCAACCTTTCACCCAGGAATATAACACCCAGTAAACGCGCCTCACGTTTTACCACAAGGGCAGCCGACGCAGGAAAATCATTGAAAGAAAAGCTGCCGGCACTATTGTCAACAAAATCCCGATGAAACTCATACGTTACGCAATTCTCTCCGGAGTTAATACGATCCAAAAAACTTTCATGCATATTAATTTCAGGAGGATAAATATCATTCCCTAAAACATCTTTACGATGAAACCTGCCGTCAACAAACAAATAAAATGCGGTATTCTTTAAACAAATCATTTTAAAAAATATCCGGACAACAAAATATGTGATTTCTTCCGTTGTTTTCAATCGCGATAGCCCGTGTGACGCCTTGAACATAATATCCCGGTAAAGCCGTTGCTCGTCGAGAATCGAATCTTCCAACCGTTTTCTAAGATAACTGTAAATACAGGGGGCTGCAGTGGCTAAAGATAATGCCAACATTAATGCTCCAAAAGCATATCCTGCGTCATAACAATAAATCGGGATAACTAAAACTACCGCATAAACAACAATCAAGATCCCTGCGCGTGTCATCACAAGGCGGATATCTATTAATCGATGCCGGATGGCCGCGCATGTAACAATCACCGCGGATAATGCCATAAGAAATACCAAATACAGACAAACCGGTTTAACGGCAATGCCCCAAAAGACTAATCCCAGGGCACTGTATGCCAGGATAAGTCCTATCAAAATATATCGATTCTGATCCCTGACAGCCCCTGTTGAGTGAGAGATTTTTATATATAAGAACCATGCGCCCACCGCAAATTGATAGGTGAGTAATAAAAACGGGAATCCAAAGGCAAGCCCCGGAAGAAAATGATGGGGGGAAAGTGTATTAAAACTATCCGAAATAAATAGACGCGAAAAAATACCAATGAAAAAAGCAAGCCCAATTGAAATGCAGTATTGGATAATCAAAAAATGCTTGCGTCGCGCGTCTTCTTTTGAAAAAAAGAAAGAAAAATGAATAAAGGATATTGGGATAAAAATTGAAATCACATAAAAGGATCTTAGCCAGAACAGCGCGGTCCATTGATCCCCTGACATTAACCACAAACAAAAACTTGTTCCCCACAAAATGATTGTCAGGTTAAATAAGGCCCATAACACCTTGACTTGATTCAATGCACGGCTGGAACAAATAAAAATAATACAAGCGATGCCGCTCAAAGAAACAAGAAAACTGAAGAATAACAGAAGATTCATCCATTGTCCTGACGCGAAGATTGCTCGGTAAACCTGATCACATTTTCCATCATTGCCACACAGCCGGCAGGATCATGGCCAACAGCACTCTCGGCGGAAAGCATAACAAAATCCGTACCGTCTAAAATAGCGTTTGCCACATCTGACACCTCGGCTCTTGTCGGCAGCCGGTTATGAATCATACTTTCCAGCATCTGTGTCGCCGTGATGACAAATATCCCTGCCTGATTGCATTTCTTGATGATTGATTTTTGAATCATGGGCACTTCATAAACCGGTAAAGACACCCCCATATCACCGCGCGCGATCATGATCCCCTGGGAAACGGCCATAATGCGGTCTATATTACGCACCCCATCCCTATTCTCAATCTTAGCGATCAAGGCCGGTTGATGCGCATGCATTCCGATAAACTTTTTAAGGGCAAGAATATCCTCTTGATCCCTGACAAATGACTGGGCAATAAAGTCAATCTTTTGATCCAAACAAAATGTGATATTTACCTTATCCTTGGCTGTAAGACCTTTAAACGCCAGCTTAAGCCCCGGCATATTGACCCCTTTATGCTCCTTGAGAAACCCGCCCACAATTACCTTTGCTTTAACTCCCTTCTTATCAAAACCTTCCGCCTCAAGCGCAATATTGCCATCATCAATAAAAATCGACTGCCCTTTTCGAATAGATTCAAGAGGCCCGGTATAATCAAAAGGAATACGGTCAGCGGCCCCTTCAATATCCTGCCCCGTCAAATGAATATCCTGCCCTTTTTTCAATTCAAGAGGGATCCCGCCTTTTAACTTTCCGATACGGATACGATAGCCTTCAAGATCCCCCAGTATCCTTATATGCCGGCGATTCTTTTTATTGATCAGGCGGATCATTTTGATATGTTGAAGATGTTCCGCCTGTGATCCGTGAGAAAAATTAAGCCGCACCACGTCCATCCCGGACCGCATCATGCGCGTCAAGACACCGGCACTTCCCGACGCTGGCCCCAAGGTGCATATGATTTTAACCTTTGACATAAATAACTCCTTTATAAATATTCATTATAACTGCGCCCCGATATCATCCCCCGGAAATGCCTTCCAGGTATGCGGGATAACGCTGATGAATGGTATCCAAAACAAGCGGATGTGCCGCAAGGGCGGGGTCTTCTTTAAGAACGGCGGCAGCTTCCGCACGCGCAGCTTCAAGAACCTGGCGCTGACCCAGAGGATTAATGACCTTAAGCTCATTAAGTCCATGCTGATGCCGTCCGAAATACTGACCGGGCCCCCTTATCTCCAAATCCAGTTCCGCGAGCTTAAACCCGTCACTCGTCTTAACCAATGCTTCGATACGCTTATTCCCGTCAGCCGTTACGGGGTCTCCCAACAGGATACAGACCGCATTTTTTTCACTGCGGCCGATGCGTCCTCTTAACTGATGGAGCTGGGCAAGCCCAAAGCGTTCGGCATGTTCGACCACCATCACATTGGCATTAGGTACATCAATCCCCACCTCAAGGACTGTCGTGGTCACCAAGATATCAATCTCATGCCGCTGGAATTCATCCATCACCCGGCGCGCGGCTTCCCTCGGTAATCGTCCGTGAACAAGTCCGACACGCAACCCCTTAAATTCATTCTCCTGAAAATGCGCATACATATCCGCAGCGGCCTTGATATCAAGCGTTTCTGACTCCTCAATGATCGGATAAACGATATAGGCTTGAGTTTTGCGTTCAACCACCCATTCGGCCACCCGTTTATAAACGCCGTCAGCCTGGTCTCCAACAACATGATATGTTTGCACCTTGCCGCGCCCCCCTGGTTTTGCGTCAATCGTCGACACATCAAGATCACCATAAAGCGTTAATGACAGCGTGCGCGGGATCGGCGTGGCCGTCATAACCAGCAGATCCGGCCTTTTACCCTTTGCCGCCAGCAGGGCTCGTTGCTTGACGCCGAACTTATGCTGCTCATCGATAACGGCATAACTGAGCGCCTTAAATCGGACACCATCCTCAATTAAAGCATGCGTACCGACGATAATATCAACTTCACCAGCCTTGATCGCTGCGTATAATTCAGCCCTGTCTTTTTTCTTCAGCGCGCTATTTAACAATGCCACCCTTATTTTACCGAACAATGACTTTGCCACATACCTGAGGATAGTCTTAAAATGCTGTTCAGCCAGGATTTCTGTCGGAGCCATGATCGCCGCCTGTTTACCATTGATCCAGGCCACCACGCAGCCGAAAAGCGCGGCCGCTGTCTTGCCGCACCCGACATCACCCTGCAAAAGCCTCAGCATGGGGCGCTTACCCGCCATATCAACGGCAATCTCGGCAATGACCTTCTTCTGGGCAGATGTTAACGCGAAAGGAAAGATTTCGCCGAAACGATCCATTACCGACGGTACGCGCGTGTGGGCAAAACCAGGTTTTGATGTCAGGCTCAATCGCCGGAGAACAACACATATTTGAAAGAAAAAGAATTCTTCAAAAGAAATACGCGCGGCAGCTTTTTCTTGCGCCGATTCATTCTCAGGAAAATGAATGCTGGCAATGGAGGCGGCAATATCACCCAAGCCCTGCCGAGCACGCACTTCAGGCGGAAGGACATCAATAAGCGCGGCCGCATGATGCTCGAGGGCAAACGCAATAAGTTTACGCAGATAACGCTGTCCCATCCCTTTGGTCAGCGGATACACTGGCACGATACGCCCCATGCTCAGATGTTCATCATCCCGGGAAATAACCTCATATTCCGGGGCAACAAGCTGTAAACGCCCTTTAAAAAGATCCACCCTGCCGTGTAAAACAACTTTGTCACCCACATGAAAATATTTATCAAGATAGGACTGATTAAACCAGACACAATGAATACGCCCGTGATCATCTCCCATTTCCATCTCAAATACATGTTTCTTATTAAAGAATGTCCGCCGTCCTCCTTTGGCCAGAACACTTCCTTCCACCGTATATTCTTCACCGGGCTTTAGTGTATTAACAGGAGACATTTTCCGGCGGTCTTCGTATCTCCGCGGGAAAAGATACAAAAGATCTTCGACCGAACGCACGCCTAACTGAACAAAAAGTTTGGCGCGCGATGGCCCGACGCCTTTAAGGAACTGAATAGGAATTTCTTTCGGAGATGTCATGAGCCGCCCTAAACCCGGACGGGATGTTCGATTTCATAAAGGTACTGCAGGACCTCAAGTTCATCCCTGTCAAACCAGACAGCCCGGCAAAGCGGGCACTTGTCCACTTCAACAGGAAACTTCGGATTTACAAACCGGCGGTGCATGAGCGACGCTGTATCCAGGCACGCTGGGCATACGATACTTTTTTCATCATATACCCCTTCGGAAGAAGCCAGCCTTAAAGGCCGAACCTGACGGTGAAGTAAATCACCCTGCCGCCGGATTGCCTCATCGAATACTTTGTCCCGGGTATGAACAATGTGAAGGACATCACGCTCTGTCACGAGCACTCCCCCACAACCAGGGCAAGAAAGAACCGAAACCCCCTCGTAATCCTGCGGGGCCAACGTTGTACAGCAACGCGGGCAATGGTCTTTTTCCGTCAATGATGCTGATGCCGCTGCTTCGGCAGGCAGACCCGGGATCATCACAGGCTTCAACGGGACCTGCGATACCGGTTGTTCCTGAATTTCAGGATCTTTCACGGCCTCAAACCTGACCCTGGCTTTCAGTAAAGCCGCATCCAGATCCTGACGGGTGGCATGCGCCATATCCAGCAGGATGGCAATACGTTTTTCAACCGGAGGGTGTGTTGTAAAAAGTTCGGCCAGCACACCCGTTGTTTGTTCCAAATTGCTCTGATGCGGATTGGAAATAAAAATAGCTTCCATATTCTCACCCGGCATCCCGCTGCCTTTCCAGCGGTTACTAATGATATGCAGTGCTTCGGCAAGGGCTAAAGGATTACGGGTCAATTTGACGGATATAGCATCCGCGCGGTATTCCCGCTGACGCGAAATAAACATCGACCCTAAAAATCCAATAAAACGCAGCACAGAAGCCAGTAAGAAAAGCATCAGGAAAAAAAGCATCATCCGCCCATCATTGGAATGACGTGATTCGCGATCATGATAAGTCGCTCCGATATACCCCGCTTGACTTGAAACAGTCAAAAGCCGGGAGGTGATATCACAGATATTATCAAACGTTTTAAAAAGACAACTGGTAGTGGTCGTTTGCAGGCAATCACCGGAAGCCACATGCCCCGCCTCATGAGCGATAACCGCTTCAAGCTGGGCACGGTTCAGGCGCATTAACAGCCCTTCTGTAATACCAATGATAGAACGCCCTTCAAAATCCTGGAGGGCAAACGCATTCAGCGCCGCCGTAGGAAGAATATACGGTTCAATGCGGTATTTCCCTCCTGTCGCGACATGCGCCTCGTCTACCACATTCCTGAATATGCGCTCCTCCTGCCGATTATCATCGGGCGGCCGGCCGCCCATCATTGCCAGGATCCTGTTAATCAATCCATTTTGAGAAAATTGCCAATGGATCGCTCCGGCAATGCATGCCCCCGCTAATGTCAAGAGGATTGTCTGCCCGTCAAGGGACGGCCATCCAGGGAATTCTGCGTAAGTCGTGTCAATCGCCGAAAAATAAAACCACGCCTTTATCGCATAAACAATGACTAACGCCGATATAAAATAAAAAAAAAGCAGAAACGCCAGTGATATCTGGATCGTTCCTGTTTTTTCCTGCTCAATCTGGGTAAATGAAAATGGCATTGGGGATATCCCCTGGAACCTAAAACTTGACTTGCGGAGCGTTGCGTTCTTCAGCCGTCTCAACCTGAAAGAATTCAGCCGTTTTAAATCCGAATTGCGCTGCGATGACATTTGAGGGAAAAGACTGAACCGTGATATTCAAACGGTTGACTTCATCATTATAAAATTGGCGCGCGAATCCGATTTTATTCTCCGTCGTTGTCAATTCCTCCTGCAGACGCATCATGGTCTGATCAGCCTTAAGATTCGGATAATTTTCAGAAACCGCCATCAAGCTTCGCAAAGTAGTCGTCAGCATGTTCTCAGCGGCAAATTTATCTTTTAACGATCCCGCATCAACCGCTATTTGCCGGGCGCGGATAACGCTCTCGAGTGTGCCCCGTTCATGCGCCATATAGCCCTTGGCTGTTTCCACAAGATTGGGAATCAAATCATGCCGCCGTTTGAGCTGAACATCGATCTGCGACCAGGCATTCTGCACACCAACACGCAATTGAACCAGCCCGTTATACACACTGATCATCATTCCCGCGGCACACACCAACACGCCTAAAAGAATCCAAATAACTATCATTTCCAACCTCCTTGTTTCATTTATAAAATATTTATAAAATAAGAAAATAAAATTGTTACCAAAAATTATTGATTTTATTTTACAATAATGTCATGCGTTTGCCAATCAATCTCGGTTTAAAAGTTTATTTACTCCTGTTCGCAATCTTCGCGATAACAACACTGGTATCGCTTTGTTCCCCCGAAGGCGATACTTTCATTTATTATAATATAATTTTACGATTAAATCCCTTAGGTTTTCTCTGGTATGCCCTGGCTATTTTTGATGCCATTATCACGTGCATGGTTATCGCGCCTCTTTCTGAAAAAGCCTACTCGCGCACCTCACACTGGATCATCTTCTACCGGTGGCTTCTCATCCTCCGCATCCCGGCATTTTGCCTGGGGCACAACTATGATTTTCTTATGCTGCGCGCTGCTTTTCACGATACCCCTGCCAGAGGCTACATCACCTTAGGCGTCTGGCTTCTTTTTCTTTATCCATCATTCAGGGAACATTACAAATTAGTGTTCCATTCCAAATAATCAAACGTACTTCTTTGACGAAACTTTACATTCAAATCAAAAAATTAATTTTTGGCCTCAATGAACTCTGCTGATCAATGCCGGTTCATGGCGTACCGTCCGCGCATACTTCACCGCCGGTTTTCCAAACAACATCGCGTACCCCAACACATGATCATCAGGTATCCCAAGTCTTCCCCGCAATTCAGGTAAAATTTCAAGCATTGCCCACTGGAGCATCCCAGCCCATACCGTCCCGACACCATTAGAGCTGGCAAAGAGTTCCAATGTCGTTAACGCGATCAAACAATCTGCCTCAGGACAGGCGCAGGTCCTGGGTGCCGATGCCACCACAAGGTGCGGAGCACCCCTGAAAATAATATCAACCTTCTTGTTTTCCCAAGCTTTAACAATATCAATAAAACGCTCCCTTCCAGGTGGGAGCTTATTGTCACGGATCATCCGGGCCAGAGAGGCCAATGTCTCCTCGCGAAACGCAGCCATCACCTTGCGGTCATCAATGACCGACAGCAGAACCTTGCGCTCATTCCTGCCGCTGGCCGCCTGCCAGGCAACATTCAGAAGCTTATGTATCAGGGCAGGATCAAGATTCTCATCGTAATAACGGCGTACCGTACGGCGCCCCCGGATAAGAATTTCAACTTGATCGGGTGTGGGAAGATTTCCTTTTAAAGGAATACATGATGATGCCGTCACGCCAAGGATTGAAACAGACCCCGAAGGGCACACCGCCAGGCAATGCTGGCATTGATAGCAACTGCCTTCATCAGCAGGCGCTATAGCCGGACCATGATCACCCATCACAATGATCTTGGCAGGGCAATCATTAGCACAAAGGCCGCAATGCGTACACGTCGCCGGATCAACTTTAAAATTCAGCATAATATCTCCTCCGATATAAACCACGGGTTAGCGCATCACTTTATTGTGGGTTAAAACCATTCCTTCTTTTTAAAATAAATGATCATTCCCATAACAACACTTAACATTAAAATAATAGCAAAAAGATACCCCAGCGGCCAGTTTAATTCCGGCATATTCAGGGGGGAGGCATGGGTATTAAAATTCATCCCGTATATCCCGGCGATAAAAGTGAGCGGCATAAAGATTGTGGCAATAATTGTCAGGACTTTCATCACTTCGTTCAGTCGATGGCTTAAACTTGATAAATAAATATCCAGCATGCCTGAGACTGTATCTCTGAATGCCTCGATGGTATCCACGGCCTGAATAATATGGTCATGGATATCCCTGAAGTATGCCAAAGACAACGGACGAATCAAGGGAGATTCTGTCTGGGTCACTGTCCGCGCGACTTCTCTCAGGGGCCAAACTGATTTTCTGAGAAAAATAAGCGAACGCTTCATACGGTTAATCGACTGGAGTGTCTGCTGGTCCGGCTTCTCCACAAGAAGTTCTTCGATCAGCTCGATCTTTTCTCCCATTTTCTCAAGGATGACAAAGTAATTATCAACGATTGCGTCGAGCATGGCATACGCCAAATAATCCGCTTTCATTTTTCGAATCCGCCCTTTCCCGTTACGGATCCTCTGACGGATATCTCCAAACACATCCCCTTCTTTATCTTCCTGAAAAGTGATGACAAAATTCTCACCGAGAATAATACTTACCTGTTCTTCCGTGATCTCACCGCTTGTTTCGTCATAGGCCAACATCTTGGCGGCCAAGAAAATATATTCCCCGAAATCTTCCGCTTTTGGGCGTTGATTAATATTCAGGACATCTTCCAGGACAAGATGATGCAGCGCATACCCGCGGCTCAGTTTTTCAAGGATATCCGTTTGATGAAGACCATCCACATTAACCCATGTTACCGTCGGTTTATCCCTGAAAGCAAAACATGTCTCCACATCTTTTACAATTTTTTCGACACAGGCATTCTCATCATAATCAAAAATCGTAATCACAGGCGCATCCGACCTTTGCCTTCCTTCATAAACCAACGCTTCCGGCGGATTAATCTTTTTCATTTTTTTCTTAAACAACCTGGGCATAAAATTTCCTGGGATTGATCATTAAATAAATTACAATTTCTCAACTTCTTTAAGAAGCACCTGGCGATTTAGGCCGATACGATCCATGGCATCCGCGGGATTCTGCCGATACGCCTGGCAGAATGATGTCACATCCTTCAGGGTGGTTATCCCGCGTTGATGGAGCCGCTCCAGGACATACGCTCGGATGATCGTTTCATTGATAATATCCCGAGGTTTAAGTCCGGCCTCACGCGAAACTTTATCACGGTAAATAGTACTCGGCGACATCTGGGCCGTACGGTTCTGTTCGAAATTGTACTTATAAATCGGCGATAAAAGAATTTTTTTCTGCTCCATGCCCCCTGTTTCACTGACCTCCTCAATCACACGGAAAACTTTGCCGTCAACATGAAAGCGCTTGAGAACAACAAAAACATCGATTAAATTAACAAGCGTTTCAGGAATATTCATCGGTTCACTTTGCAGGCGGATAATCGCCTCGCGCGAAGTGAGCGCGTGAATAGTGCACATGCAGAACTTACCCACATTCATGGCTGTTATCATGTCCCGGGCTTCAATCCCCCTGACTTCACCGACTATGATTCGCTCAGGACGCATGCGGAGGCTGTTTTTGACAAGGTCAGCCAGCGATAACTCATCATCACTTTCCAGGCGGGACACCGTATCCATGAGCAACGTATTAAGCTCGAGTGTGTCTTCAATAATAACCAGATGATCTTTTTCAGGAATAAAGCTGAATAATGCGTTGAGAAGTGTCGTCTTACCCGTTCCCGGTCCGCCGGCCAGCATAATATTGGCCGGACGTATCGAAAAACCTTCAACATAAATCCAAAGCTGCGCGGCCACTTCATAACTCATCGTGCCGCGGACAATAAGATCAATGATACTGATGGGGTCCACCTTGGCCTTGGTGATCGTGATCTGCGCACCAAAAGGCGATGTGATAATATTCGCCCGCCCGCCCAAATTAGCAAGCTCGAGGTCAACAACGCGTTTGGTGGATTCACGATTAGCAAAAATCATGAGTTTCTTGATAAAAATCTCAAGTTCCCGGTCATCCTGGAACTTGACCCCGGTATCAATGAACCCATGCTGGGCATGATGAATATATATGGGATGAAGGCCGTTGATGACAATATCTTCAACATCTGAATCACATAAAAACTTTTCAACAATGCCGTAGGAAAGAAATTGCAGGATAAACACCTGCTTTGAATCAGCATCAGCAAATTCGTTAGAAAATCTTCCTGATTTGTCATTAACAAGCACGCTATCGAGAACAACGCGCGCGATTTCGGTGCGTTCGTGATCAGGCTGAATGACGCGAAGACGTCCCTTGAGCTTTGTCAATAACTGTTCTTCCAGTTCAAGTTGAATATTTCTGTTCATAAACATTCCTTTAGAGAAATATTAATAGAAAACTGTTTTTATTTTTTCTTATCTGCAGCATGGGCTAGAATCAAACTTGCCCTGGCAATATCCAAATATTTTTTTGCCGCCAGCTGGACATCAGCGACTGTTACCGCAGAAATACGGTTCGCATAATCATCGACATTTGCGTACCCAAGGCCCAGCACTTCATCTGTCGCGTAGGCTGATGCCTGAGAACCCAACGTCTGCATGGCGCGGGCCATGGCGCTTGTAAGGTAAATCTTTGCGTCGTCCAGCTCTTGGACAGCCACTGGTTCACGGCTGATACGGAGAAATTCTTCTTCCATGACCCCCCGCACAACTGGAATACCCTCATTGGAAGTCAGCGCAAAAAATGAAATCATCCCAGTATCCACCGCCGGTGTCATACCGCCGCTGACCGCATATGCCTTCCCGAGGCCTTCCCTCACGCGTTTAAAAATACGCCCCCCCAAAGAAGAACTGAGGATATTCACCATGACTTCCACGGCATAACGGTCGGCCGATGAAATCATGGGGCCGCGGAATCCAAACAGGACGGCGGCCTGATCTTTGGGCAAAGAAAGCTCCTTGAGACGTAACGTTGACGGCGCCTCTTCCGAAAAAACCGGCAGGATCGGTTTCCCTGGTTTCAATCCGCCGAAACGGCGCGCCAGATCCCGCTGCACAGCTGTTTTGTCAATATCTCCCACAATAGCAACAACCCCATTATTGGATCGGACACAACGATCAAAAACATCCACAAAATCAAGGCGTTTGATGCGCTTCAAACTCTCAAGGGTACCCAAGGAATCAAGACGAAACGGATGTGTTTTAAACAGTTCCTCAATGAGAATCCTGGATGACAAATGCAAAACACTATCCTTACGCTCCAGGAGCGCTGTCCTTAACTCTTCTTTCGCCCGGTCAATCTCTGCCATAGGGAAAATAGGGACTTTCATGAATTTTTCAAAATAATCCATCATCAACGGCATGTCTTCACGTAAAAATGTCATGCCCAATCCAATGGTATTCCTCCCGGCATAACTTGCCAGAGAAGCACCGCGGGACTCTATCTTCCTGGAAATATTTTCAGCGGATTCCCCCGGCAATCCTTTATCCCATACAGAACCCAAAATGGACGTCAAGCCGTTCTTTTCAAGAGTTTCAAGGCGCAGCCCGCCGTTAAAAGCAACATTGACAGCTACCAGCGGGAGTGTGTGATCTTCTTTAATAAGAAAAACAAAACCATTGGGAAGGACAAATTTTTCGATTTTCGCTGCCGGCTTTACCTCATCCCCACGCACCGGATTTACCTTTTGATCTGGCTTGAGCATGACAACATTTAAATGTGACGATGTTAAATACCTCGCGGCCACGCGTTTAATGTCTTCCATGGTTACCGCGCGAATCCCTTGAATATAATGATCGGAAAAATCCTTATCTCCTGTGAAAGCCAAATCAGCAGCTGATTTCCAGGCCATCCCCTCAGATATCTGACGCTCATAAATATTATCGGCTTCTACCTGCCGTTTAACTTTAACAAGTTCATCAGCTGAGACGCCTTTTTCTTTGACTTCAGCGATCATTGCCTCTACGGCCCTCATGCCCCGGGCAGGATCCTGACCTTTCATCATCAAAGAAATCTCAAAGAAACCGCGGTCCTCAGGCGTATAATTTGACGAAGATACCGCTTCAACCAAGCGGTGCTTTTTATAAAGTTCAAGATAAAAACGTGAACTTTCCCCTTGCCCCATGATCATGGCCAGCACATCAAGCGCATAAAGATCCCTGTCAAGGAGACCGACACCCTGGTACGCCATGACAACACGCGTTAACGCCGTGGGATAAGTTATTTCCATATCCCGCCGGGAGATCTGTTCGGGTTCCTGCGGCAGATTTCTTAAAGGAAACGATTGCGCCGGATAAGCGGAAAAATATTTTTTCACAAGATCAACAACCGCTTCTGTCCGGATCCCCCCGGCCACAGCCACGATCATATTATTCGGGACATAAAGCATCCGGTGATACGCCACAAGATCATCTCGCTTTAACGCGATAAAGATATTTTCATTGCCGATAATGGGGAATTGATACGGATGCACATGATAAACAGCCGCATTAACAAGGTCATTCAGTTTTCGCTCAGGTTTATCACTGATCATCCGCATTTCTTTAACAATAACCTGCCGCTCTCGCTCTAGCTCAACAGGATCAAAAGAGGGATTCATTACCATGTCCGCCAGCAGGTCAACCGCACCGGGTAATTTCTCGCAAGGGACATTAAGAATATAAGCGGTATGATCATATCCTGTTGAAGCATTGATATACCCGCCCATCGCCCGCGCTTCTTCAGGAATAACACCAGGAGCTCGCCGGGGAGTCCCCTTAAAAACCATATGTTCGACAAAATGCGTAATGCCGCTCCCTGAAAATTTCCCCTCATTCGCGGCCCCTGTTTTAACCCATACGTAAATAGTCGCCAAAGGAGACGAGGGCATTTCTGTGACAAGCACCGTTAATCCGTTATCCAATGTGATTTTATTAACAACTGCCGACGCCGGGGAAACAATAAAGATCGCCAAACAAAGGGCCAAAACCCAAGAAAATCGTTGCATATTTCTCCTGCTGAATAAGATCAATCCGGATGATTCCGGCGGTAATCGTCCATGAGCCGTTTGATGTCAAAGTCAGTATTGCGGGCAACCTGGGCGCAAATGAAAATCAGAATCGAAAAAGGCCATGTTTCTTCATGCCCTGTGATCAGTCCGGAAGCAACATCTTCCGTGCGTTCCAGCTGGTTGGCAAGGAATGATACCGCGCGATCCATACTGCCTTCAAAGACATCCAGCGAATGCGTTGTGTTATTGTACTTCAAGGAAGGGAACGATATCCCGCGCATCATCAGAAAATTCACAACAGCCCCGGAGTCTGCGCCGGGTGTCTGTTCAAAATCAAAACCATCAAACCGCGGCATATTAGGAGGAAGAATCAGGGCCGGCTTTTGAACTAAAACCTCCCCCTTACGAATGACCGTATCTCCATCATTTATAAGAGATGGAGACAAAAAAATGTACGGCACATGTGTATCATCAAATGTATGTAATGATGAAACCCGCCGACGTATGATCTGTGTATGCTTTAGGGCATTTTCCCAATTTTCTTGAAATTCCATATACCCTTTATACCACAAAACCTTAAACTTTTATTTTGCTTTTTTAAAAATGTGTTATTATAAAATCGATATTTCACATCCATACCATCAAAGGGGCTTGTATGAATAAAAGAACTGTTTTATTTCACCGTGTATTGCTAACTTCTTTCACTGCTTTGGCAACTATCCTGATCATGCCCGTTACCGCACAGGCACAGTTCATTGATAAAGCGGCGCGTGAAGCCCGGCGTGACGCGGACATTAAAGTGCTTCAGCAACGTTTCAGCTGGTGGCCGACCGATGCCCTGCCGGCCCCTGTCAAAGATACACGCGGCGGATACTGGTGGTGGCCGAAACAGGCAGGCTCTGTCAAGAAAGATTGGGGAAATCGTGGGTATGTTTATGTGCTGAAAGTCATTTATGACTATAAAGCTGATGACGGGCAAAATAATGAAGAAGTCAAACCCGTCCCCGTACCCCAGGCACCAGCGCCTAAAGAAGAGCCGAAAGCATCACTCCTGATCAAAAAAATCATCAGGAATGTTAAAATATATTTTGACTATAACAAAGCCGATCTGCGCGATGATCATATCCCAATTCTTAATAAAGCTGTCAAGACGCTCGAAAAAAACCCGGATGCATCAATCCTTATTACCGGTAATTGTGACGCCCGCGGCTCAGATGAATACAACCTTAAGCTCGGCAAAAAACGCAGTGATGTTGTCAAAGGATACATGCTCAGGAATGGTATTAATGAAGAGCGCATCAAGATCGTTTCCCGCGGAAAACTGGATGCTGTTGCTCCGGTCAAAGACCTCGCGGGCATGCAAAAAGACAGAAACGCGCAATTCATGATTGCCGAAATCGAGGAATTCAATGTCCCGGCCGATCAAATCCCCTCAGACGCGGTCGTAGAAAATATGGATAAAAACAAGTTCGTTATTGAAAAAAATGAAAATCTGGAATCAGCCCAAAAAGTTTCAACACGTGAATATACCATCCAGGCTAATGATTCCCTCTGGAAAATTGCCCAGCAGGAAATGGGCAATGGCAACCGCTGGAAATACCTTTATGAATTAAACAAAGACCGCATTAAGAACGCCAACAAGTTGAAAAAAGGTACCGTCATTATTATCCCGATTGAATAAGGCAATAATTCAAAATACAAAGAAAGGGAGCCGTAAGGCTCCCTTTCTTATTAATCTGTTCAGAATTCATTTTACCTTACGAAATTTTAGTCCCCTATAAAGCAAGCTTCTCAGTTTTATAACCAGGAAATAAATCTGCTAATAAAGCCACTTTCCCAACACACTTTTCACTTTTTAACAAAACGGAAACACATTGCAGCGCCACCCTACACCCCAAACGCATCTTTCAGGAGTTCCCCTTCAAACGTACCTCCGTCACACGGGCGGACGGCCATGACGTCGAAGCGGGCGGATATGTCTTCGGTGCCAAAGAATTGAATGAGAAAGGTGCGGGCGACGAGGATCATGGTGCGTTGCTTGCGGCGGTCGACGGCTTCAAAGGCATCCCAGCCTTCGTCCTGACGGGTCTTCACTTCAATAAAAACAACTGTATCACCGTCTTTGGCCACAATATCAATCTCACCCATGGGGGCGCGGTAATTCGTGGCGAGTATCCGATAGCCTTCCCGGGCCAGGAATTCAGCGGCGAACGCTTCCCCATCTTTACCCAGGCGATGAGATCTCATCGGATCCTGAACGTTTTTCGGTGAATGGGAGAAAATCCGAATGCCTTGACAGCATCCCGATGTGCCCGCGTGGGATACCCTTTATGCGCCTTAAACCCGTAAACAGGATACATCCGGTCATAATCATCCATGATGCGGTCACGGGTCACCTTGGCCACAATGCTGGCGCAGGCAATGGCCATGCTTTGCGCATCTCCTTTCACCACGCATTCATGCGTGAAAGGGATAGCCCCGCGATAAGAATTGCCATCGATAATAACTTTCACATCCTTGGCAGGAAAAAACATGCGGGCAGAAAGGTCGTGTACTGCCAGTGCCATGGCCTGATGGGTAGCGCGCAGGATATTGATCGCATCAATGACCGTTTCATCAATAATCCCAACGCCGACAAGCGCGCGATCTTGAATCTCGGTGAATGCCTGTTCTCGCTGGGATTCATTGAGAAGTTTAGAATCAGCGATGCGCGTGGTAAATCCTGTGTCCTTTACCCAAACAGCCGAAGCCACAACCGGCCCGGCAAGCGGACCGCGGCCGGCTTCATCCACCCCAAAAAGAAAGCGAAAGCCAACGGCTTTCGCTTCATCAAACTGAACAAATGTCCTGTGATCAAAAAACTTCTGCCGCACTTATTGCGCCGCCGCCACCTCGGTGGTCTGAGCTGACTCATGCACCGCTTCAGTCTCAACACGCGCTCCCTTGCCGGTTTTACCGCGAAGATAAAGCAGCTTGGCACGATGCACATTGCCGCGGCTGATAACCTTAAGGCTCGCGATAACAGGTGAATGCAGGGGAAATACTTTCTCAACCCCCTCGCCAAAAGAACTTTTACGGACCGTGAATGTCGCCTTGTTGCCGATGCCGCCCCTGGAAATAACAATCCCTTCCCATGAGTGAAGGCGGATCTTATCCGCTTCAAGCACCTTAATCTTCATCTTGATGGTGTCACCGATATTGAACGCCGGAATATCGTTACGCGTTTGTTTTTCTTCGACCAGTTT
Source organism: Candidatus Omnitrophota bacterium (assembly GCA_037141995.1). Taxonomy (GTDB): domain Bacteria; phylum Omnitrophota; class Gorgyraeia; order Zapsychrales; family Fredricksoniimonadaceae; genus Fredricksoniimonas. The sequence continues at coordinate 2,268 of JBAXBM010000001.1, read as the reverse complement.
GAGTTTTGCTAAACGACCTGCCATGTTGTCTGACTCCCTTTACACCTTGATTAAATCAGGGCGATATTTCCTTGTGCGCTCCAGCGCCAGGGCCATCCGCCACTCTTTTACGGCCCGATGATTGCCGGATAATAACACAGCGGGCACCTTTTTACCACAAAAATTTGCAGGACGTGTGTACTGCGGATATTCGAGGAGATTATTTTCGAAAGATTCATCTGTTAATGAGGCTTCTTTCCCAAGCACACCGGGGATTAACCGGGTCACGGCATCCACGACGGCCATCGCCGGTATCTCGCCGCCCGTAAGCACATAATCTCCGATAGAAAGGCTCTCGTCTACCACCATTTCACGCACCCGCTCATCCATCCCTTCATAATGCCCGCAAATTAAAATAATATTTTTTTCTCCAGCCAACTCCCTGGCCTTCTTCTGCGTGAATACATTACCGGCCGGTGACATGTCAATGACCCTGGCCTTGCGGCGGCCTTTGATTTTCTTGACAGCATCAACAAGCGGCTGGGGCGTCATCACCATACCCGGGCCGCCGCCGAAAGGGCGGTCATCAACTTTACGGTGAGGATCACGCGTATAATCCCTCAGGTCGTGGACATTGAAAATAACCTTTCGGCCTTCCTGGGCACGCTTCATCATCGATTCACCCAGCACCCCCGTAAACATCCCGGGGAAAATAGTAATAATATCAAAACGCATCATTATCTGGCATCCCTCACTGTCAAACGGTAAACACACGGCACAACAAACAAGGTAAAAAATGTTGAAACAATAACACCGCCGATAACCGTGACCGACATCGGGATCCGGACCTCAGCCCCCGGTCCGATAGCCAGTGCCGGAGGGATCGCCGCCGCGATAGTAGCCAGGGACGTCATCAGGATCGGGCGCAGACGGATAGGGCATGCCGTTTCAAGCGCCTCATGCACCCCCTTGCCTTCAGCCCTCACCTGATTGGTAAAATCCACAAGCATGATGGAATTCTTTTTCACGATCCCCATCAACAGGATCAGGCCGATCATGCTGTAAAGATTGAGCGACTGGCCCCCGATGAGCAGCCCCATGAATGCTCCCGAAATACTGAAAGGCAATGCCAGTAAAACAATGAAAGGATGCAGGAAACTGTTGTATTGCGATCCGAGAACCATATAGGCCACAATAATACCCAGCAGAAAAACAATCCCTATCCCTGAAGATGAATCCTTGAATGTCTGCGCGCTCCCGCCCAGCACCGCGCGATACGGCTCAGGTAAGGTTTCCCGGGTTATCTTCTCGGCGGCATTGATGGCATCTGCCTGGGCCTTGCCGGGGGCCACATTGGCAAACATCGAAATAGCACGCTCACGCCCCCGCCGCGTGATGCTCTGCGCCGTGGCTTTTTGGGTAATCGTGATGACTTCCTTCAAGGGCACACGTTCCCCTCGATTATTGGCTACGAAAATATTATCAATATCCTCCGGTTTGACCCGCTGTCCGGCATCAAGCCTCACCCGCACATCATAACGGCTGGCACCGCTCGAATATTTGGCCACCGCTGAACCCCCGATCATCACATTCACCGCTTCGCCGATAGCATCCATGCTCACGCCCCGCGCCTGGGCTTTAAGGCGGTCAGGGATAACCTGAATTTCGGAAGCGCCCGGCTTATAATCACTGTCAACATCAACCATCATGCCGCTTTTTTCCATCTTCGATTCAAGTATGGCCTCATATTCGACAAGCTTGTCCCACTCCGGCCCGCGGATACTGAACTCAATCGGAAACCCCCGCTGCGAAGAAAAGCCGCTTAGCGAAAGATCCTGGATCCTGGTTTTAATACCTTTAATCTTGTTCAACTCCTTGCGGAAAATATCCATCAAGTCCTTCTGGGATAACCGGCGCCCCTTAACTAACGGCCGGTCTTTGGGCGGTTTCAGCGTCACGAACATATTGGCACCGGTCACATCTCCGCCGGAGAATCCGCCGACAGCCACAAAAAACCGCAGTGTTTCCGGCCGGGACTTCACAAAGGCTTCAACCTCACGCACCCGTTCATCTGTAAACTGCAGGGATGATCCGGGCGGCGTCTGCAGGGAGCACATGAACATGCTTTGATCCTGCGGCGGTACGAACTCTTTACGCAAAAGAGTTAATATTCCCAAAGATACCGCGAAAATCACCAATGAAACAATGATCACCAGCACCGCATGTTTCAAGGCAAAAGAAAGTACTGTCTTATATCCTGCCGCAATACGGTTAAAAAGTGAATCCACA